>NZ_JBHTLK010000021.1:0-51723 GCF_042678885.1 Saccharothrix hoggarensis | reverse complement strand
GGCCGCCGCGTCGCCCACCAGGCGACCGCCCGGCAGCAACGTCGGCAGCAGGCCCGTCTCCAGCGCGCCCCGCTCACCGGCGCGCCGCGGGATCCAGGCGACCTTGGCCCCGGTCCGCGCGGCCAGCGCGGCGACCGCCGAGAACAGGCCGGGAACCTCCGCGGCGCGCTCACCGACCAGGATCACCGAACCCGGCTTGGCCAGCTCGTCCACCACGTCGGCGGCGTGCTCGGGCAGCGCGTTCAGCGCGGCGGGCTCGCCGCCGGGCACGCACGCCAGCAGCACGCCGTTCGTCTTCTCCACCGCGGGCGAGGTGAACTGGCCCAGGTGGAAGACCTTCGTCCGGTTCTTGCGGGCCGCCTTGCGCAGCCGCAGGAACACGATCGGCGACTCCTCCTCCGGCTCGAACGCGACCAGCAGCGCGGCGGGCGCGGACTCGATGCCCGCGTACGTCACGCCGCCGTTGTCGGGGTTCGTGCCGAGGACGGCGCTGGTCAGGAACTCCAGCTCCTCCGCCGAGTGGGCGCGGGCGCGGAAGTCGACGTCGTTGGTGCGCAACGCGATCCGGGCGAACTTCGAGTACGCGTAGGCGTCCTCGACGGTGAGCCGGCCACCGGCCAGCACGCCGACGCCCTTGCCGTCGCGCGCCTTCGCCAGGCCCTCGGCGGCGTACCGCAGCGCCTCGGTCCACGACGACTCGCGCAGCTCGCCGGTGGCCCGGTCGCGCACCAGCGGGCGGCGGACGCGGTCCTCGGCGGTGGCGTAGGTGAACGCGAAGCGGCCCTTGTCGCAGGTCCACTCCTCGTTGACCTGCGGGTCGTCGGCCGCCAGGCGGCGCTGGACCTTGCCGCGCCGCCAGTCGGTGCGCGTCGCGCAACCGGACGAGCAGTGCTCGCACACGCCGGGCGTCGACACCAGGTCGAACGGCCGGGCGCGGAACCGGTACGCGGCGCTGGTCAGCGCGCCCACCGGGCAGATCTGGATGGTGTTGCCGGAGAAGTACGACTGGAACGGCTTCTCCTGCGCCACGCCGACCTGCTGCTGCGCGCCGCGCTCCAGCAGCTCGATGAACGGGTCGCCGGCGATCTGCGCGGAGAACCGGGTGCAGCGCTGGCACAGCACGCACCGCTCGCGGTCGAGCAGCACCTCGGTGCTGATCGGGATCGGCTTCGGGAACGTCCGCTTGTGCTCGTGGAACCGCGAGTCGGACCGGCCGTGCGCCAGCGCCTGGTTCTGCAACGGGCACTCGCCGCCCTTGTCGCAGATCGGGCAGTCCAGCGGGTGGTTGATGAGCAGCAGCTCCATCACGCCCTGCTGCGCCTTGTCCGCCACCGGCGAGGTCAGCTGGGTCTTCACCACCATGCCGTCGGCGACCGTCATGGTGCAGGACGCCTGCGGCTTCGGCATGGGCCGGCCGCCCATCTCCACCTCGACCAGGCACTGCCGGCAGGCGCCCGCGGGCTCCAGCAGCGGGTGGTCGCAGAACCGGGGGATGACGGTGCCGAGCCGCTCCGCGGTGCGGATCAGCAGCTCGCCCTTGGGCGCGACGACCTCCACGCCGTCGATGACGAGCTTGACGTGGCCCTCGGGGACCACCAGCTCGGCCTTCTGTTCAGGCGCGATCGTCATGCGCTTGCTCCCGCCAGCACGGTGCCCGTCTGATTCTTCGAGTTCTGGTCGCACAGGGCCAGGAACTCGTGCTTGAAGTACTTGATGCCGCTGGTGATCGGGCTGACCGCGCCGTCGCCCAGGGCGCAGAACGAGCGGCCCAGGATGTTGTCGCAGACGTCCAGCAGCGTGTCGATGTCACTGGCCGTGCCCTCGCCGCGCACCATCCGCTGGAGGATCTGGACGAGCCAGTACGTGCCCTCGCGGCACGGCGTGCACTTGCCGCACGACTCGTGCTTGTAGAACTCGGTCCACTTCATGACGGCCCACGGCACGGACACCGTCTCGTTGAAGATCTGCAACGCGGTGGTGCCGAGCATGGAGCCCGCCTCGGCCGCGCCCTCGAAGTCCAGCGGCACGTCCAGGTGGTCCGCGGTGAACAGCGGGGTGGACGAGCCGCCCGGCGTCCAGAACTTCAGCGGGATGCCGTCCTTCATGCCGCCCGCCAGGTCCAGCAGCTCCCGCAGCGTGATGCCCATCGGGGCCTCGTACTGGCCGGGGCGCTCCACGTGGCCGGACAGGGAGAAGATCTTCGGGCCGGGCGAGCGCTCGCGGCCCATGGTGCGGAACCAGTCCGCGCCGCCGTTGACGATGTACGGCACGCTGGCGATCGTCTCGACGTTGTTCACCACGGTCGGCGACGCGTACAGACCCGCGGTGGCCGGGAACGGCGGCTTCAACCGGGGCTGGCCGCGCTTGCCCTCCAGCGAGTCCAGCAGCGCCGTCTCCTCGCCGCAGATGTACGCGCCCGCGCCCGCGTGGACGACGACGTCGAGGTCGAAGCCCGAGCCGAGGATGTCCTTGCCCAGGTACCCGGCCTCGTACGCCTCGCGCACGGCCGCGTGCAGCCGGCGGATCACGTGCAGCACCTCGCCGCGCACGTAGATCGCGGCGAAGTTCGCCCGGATCGCGTACGAGGTGATGATGATGCCCTCGATCAGCGAGTGCGGGTCCGCCATCATCAGCGGGATGTCCTTGCAGGTGCCCGGCTCGCCCTCGTCGGCGTTGATGACGAGGTAGTGCGGCTTGCCGTCGTTCTGCGGGATGAAGCCCCACTTCATGCCGGTGGGGAAGCCCGCGCCGCCACGACCGCGCAGCCCGGAGTCCTTGCACTGCTGGATCAGCTGGTCCGGGTGTGCCTTGAGCGCCTTGCGCAGCGCCGTGTACCCCTCCAGCTGCTCGTAGGTCTTCAGCGTCCACGAGCGCGGTGACAGCCAGCGCTTCGTCAGGACGGGAGTCAGGTTGTCGACCATCGTCAGCTCCCCTACCTACTTCTTCTCCGGCAGCGGCGGGAACTCCGCGTGCTCCGGCATGGCCGGCGCGGTCCACCCGTGCTCCGCGGCGATCTTGGCCCCGCGCACCGTCTCCGGCGCGGCCGACGGCCCGTCGAGGTCCGCGTCCCGGCCCTCGAAGAACCCGGCGAGCTGCAGCTCCGCCTGCCGGAAGTCGGTCAGCGGCGCGCCGCGCGTCGGGTGCGGCTTCTCCCCCGCCTGCAGGGACTTCACCAGCTCCAGCGCGCCGTCCGGCGTCTGGTTGTCGAAGTACTCGTAGTTGACCTGGAGCACCGGGGCGAGGTCGCACGCGGCCAGGCACTCGGCGTGCTCCAGCGTGATCGAGCCCGGCGTGCCCGGCTCGCCCGCGGTCTCCTCGTGGCCGACCTTCAGGTGGTCCTTGAGCTTGGCGTAGATCGCATCACCGCCGAGCGCCGCGCACAGCGTGTTCGTGCAGACGCTCACCAGGTGCTCGCCGCACGGGCGGCGCTTGTACATGGTGTAGAACGTCGCGACCGCGCTGACCTCGGCGTTGCTGAGGTCGAGCTGGTCGGCGCAGAACGTGATGCCGGCCTGGCTGACGTACCCCTCGACCGACTGCACCAGGTGCAGCATCGGCAGCAGCGCCGACCGGGCCTGCGGGTAGCGGGCGATGATCGCCCGCGCCCGGTCCACGGTCGCCTGGTCGAAGACGCTCGTGTCGACCGGGCTTTCGGTCACCAGGCGCTGCGTCTCGACGGGGTCCAGCGGCGAGGCCGCGTAGACCTCTTCGGAAGTGCTCATCGGTCACAACCACCCATCACCGGGTCGATAGAGGCCACCGACGCGATGACGTCGGCGACCATGCCGCCTTCGCACATCGCGGGCATCGACTGGAGGTTCACGAAGCTGGGTTCGCGCACGTGCACGCGCATCGGCCGGGTGCCGCCGTCGGACACGACGTGGTAGCCCAGCTCGCCGCGCGGCGACTCGATCGGCACGTACACCTGGCCCGCCGGCACCGCGAAGCCCTCGGTGACCAGCTTGAAGTGGTGGATCAGGGACTCCATCGACTGGCCCATGATCTTGCGGACGTGCTCCAGCGAGTTGCCCATGCCGTCGGAGCCGATGGTCAGCTTCGCGGGCCACGCGATCTTGGCGTCCTCCACCATGACCGGGCCTGGTACGAGGTTGTCCACGGCCTGCCGGACGATCCGCAGCGACTGGTGGATCTCCTCCAGCCGCAGCAGGTAGCGGGCGTACGAGTCGGCGGCGTTCGACGTGGGGACGTCGAACTCGTAGTTCTCGTATCCGCTGTAGGGCTGGACCTTGCGCAGGTCCCACGGCAGGCCGGCGGACCGCAGGATCGGGCCGGTGATGCCGAGCGCGAGGCACGCGTCCACCGGCAGGTAGCCGACGCCCGCGAGGCGGTTGCGCCAGATCGGCTGGCCGGTGAGCAGCTTGTCGTAGTCCGGCAGCCGGGAGTCCATCACCTTGATGAAGTCCTTGATGCGCTGCTCGGCGCCCTCCGGCAGGTCCTGGGCCAGGCCGCCGGGGCGGATGAACGCGTGGTTCATCCGCAGGCCGGTCAGGAACTCCAGCAGGTGCAGGACCTCTTCGCGCTCGCGGAAGCCCGCGGTCATGCCGGTCAGCGCGCCCAGCTCCATGCCGCCGGTGGCCAGCGCCACCAGGTGCGAGCTGATCCGGTTCAGCTCCATGAGCAGCACGCGGATCGTCTGCGCCCGCTGCGGGACCGTGACGCCGAGCAGCTTCTCGACCGCCATGCAGTACGCGGCCTCGTTGTGCAGCGGGGCCAGGTAGTCCATGCGCGTCACGAACGTGACGCCCTGGGTCCAGTTGCGGTACTCGACGTTCTTCTCGATGCCGGTGTGCAGGTAGCCGATGACGCTGCGGGCCTGGGTGACGGTCTCGCCCTCCAGCTCCAGCACCAGGCGCAGCACGCCGTGCGTCGACGGGTGCTGCGGGCCCAGGTTCATGACGATGCGCTCGTCGCCCGCCGCCTCGGCCAGCACCTCGTCCCAGTCGCCGCCGGTCACCGTGTAGACGGTGCCCTCGGTGGTCTGGCGGGAGCCGGCGTACGCGTCGGGGTTCGCGGCGCGCTCGTTGGCGTCGTACGAGTCGCTGTCGCGGCCGGCGGCACTGGTGTCGGTGCCCGTGGTCACGTCGGAAAGCCGTTCGGTCATGAGTAGGACCGCCTCTGGTCTGGCGGGGGGATCTCCGCGCCCTTGTACTCCACCGGGATGCCGCCGAGCGGGTAGTCCTTGCGCTGCGGGTGGCCGTCCCAGTCGTCCGGCATGAGGATCCGGGTCAGCCCCGGGTGGCCGTCGTAGACGATGCCGAACATGTCCCAGGCCTCGCGCTCCTGCCAGTCCGCGGTCGGGTAGACCGAGACCAGGCTGGGGATGTGCGCGTCGTCCACGTCGACCGCGACCTCCAGCCGGATGCGCCGGCGGTAGGTCATCGACGTCAGGTGGTAGACGGAGTGCAGCCGCTGCGGCACGTCGACGCCGTAGTCCACGCCGGACACCGAGCTGCACAGCTCGAACCGCAGCGCCGGGTCGTCGCGCAGGATGCGCGCCACCTCGACCAGGTTCTCCCGGCGCAGGTAGAAGGTGATCTCGTCGCGGTCGACGGTGATCTGCTGGACGGTGTCGGCGGGCAGTCCGCGCTCGCGGATCGCGCCCAGCAGCTCGTCGGCGACCTCGTCGAACCAGCCGCCGTAGGGCCGCTCGGACGGCGCGGCGACGTGGGCGGGCAGCCGCAGCCCGCCGAAGCCGGAGGTGTCGCCGGAGCCGGAGATGCCGAACATGCCCTGCCGGGCCTTGCCCGCGACGAGGCCGCCGCGCGCGAGGTGCTCCTCGTGGTCGGCCTCGTTCATGCTCGCCGAGCTGAGCGCCTCCGGTTGGCCGCCGCCCTGCGGGGTGTCGGCGCCGGGGGTCTTCTCGACCTCGTTCTTGTCAGGGCCGGTCTCGTCTGCCATGCCGCTCACTTCTTCGCAAAGCGCTGGGAGGACGGGATCAGGTCCGTGGTCCGGCCCGACTCGGCCAGCGCCGCGGCCCGGGTCGCCCCCAGCGGCTCGTCCATGATCTTCGCGTGGATCTTGAGGATCGCGTCGATCAGCATCTCCGGCCGCGGCGGGCAGCCCGGCAGGTACATGTCGACCGGCACGACGTGGTCCACGCCCTGCACGACGGCGTAGTTGTTGAACATGCCGCCGCTGGAGGCGCACACACCCATGGCCAGCACCCAGCGCGGCTCGGGCATCTGGTCGTAGATCTGCCGCAGCACCGGGGCCATCTTGTTGGTCACCCGGCCCGCGACGATCATCAGGTCCGCCTGGCGCGGCGAGGCGCGGAAGACCTCCATGCCGAACCGCGCGAGGTCGTAGCGCGGGCCGCCGGTGGTCATCATCTCGATCGCGCAGCACGCCAGGCCGAACGTGGCGGGCCACAGCGAGGACTTGCGGGTCCAGTTGACCAGCTTCTCCACGCTGGCGAGCAGGATGCCGTTCGGGAGCTTCTCTTCGAGACCCACTGGTCTTCCCCCTCAGTTCCAGTCGAGGCCGCCGCGACGCCACACGTAGGCGTACGCGAAGCCGACCGTCGCGACGAACAGGGCGATCTCCACCAGGCCGAACAGCCCGAGCCGGTCCGCGGAGACCGCGAAGGGGTAGAGGAACACCATTTCGATGTCGAACAGGATGAACAGCATCGCCGTGAGGTAGTAGGCGACCGGCATGCGGCCACCGCCCACCACGGGTTGCGGCGACGGCTCGATGCCGCACTCGTAGGCGTCGAGCTTCGCGCGGTTGTAGCGGCGGGGTCCGATGTACGGCGCGGCCGTCACCGAGAACAGCGCGAAGGCCGCGGCGAGGGCGAACATCAATACGAGGGGGAGGTAAGGGTCCAGCACTCTCCGTCGTCCTTTCCTCGCGTCGCGGTGGTGGTGCACCGCCGACCGTTGCGCACCCTAAAGGGTGTTCTTGCCGCCTCCGGAGGTTAGGCGCGCCTAACAATCCGCAGGTCGCTTGTGAAACACTTCACAAGGCATCTCAGCCGGTTGTGAACTGATTCACAAGACCTGAGGGTCAGTGTAGAACGTCACACAGAGGCGTGACGGGCACCCCCGTCATAGGCGCTGACCTGGTCTTTTACGGTGCAGATCAACAGTTGACCGACCGGTGCGTGAACGGGGCCACACCGGAAACGAAACAGCGCCGACCCCCAGGTCGGCGCTGCGTCGGTTAGAGGAGCCCGTTTAGGCCGTTGGGGCGAGCTTTGTGGCCGCCGTGATGATGCGGTCGAACGAGTCGCCGTCCTTCGGGTCGTAAAGCCCCGCCAGCAGCTTCAGGACCAGCCTCATCAGGGTCTTCCTCGGCAACCCGTACTTGGTCGCGGTGCGCATGATCACCGGGTTGCCGATGAGCTTGCTGAAGATGTTGCCGAGCCGGTAGTAGCTGCCCAGGGCCTGCTCGATGCGCACGGGGTAGCCGCGCAGCGCGCGTTCCCGGCTCGCGCCCTGGCGGGCCAGGGCCTGCACGACGGTCTCGGCGGCGATCCGCGCCGACTCCATGGCGTAGCCGATGCCCTCGCCGTTGAACGGGTTCACCATGCCGCCCGCGTCGCCGACCAGCAGCAGGCCGTCGCGGTAGTGCGGCTTGCGGTTGAGGCCCATGGGCAGGGCCGCGCCGCCGATCTTGCCGGTGGCGTTCTCCTCGCGGAAGCCCCACTCCTCGGGCGTGCCGTCGAGCCAGCTCTTGAGGAGCGCTCGGTAATCCGTGGTCCCGTAGGCCTTGGAGGTGCTGAGGATGCCGAGGCCGACGTTCACAGTTCCGTCGCCCATGCCGAAGATCCAGCCGTAGCCGGGCAGCAGCACGTCGTTCGCCCGGTCCCACAGCTCCAGGTGCGACTCCAGGTAGTCGTCCTTGGTGCGCGGGCTCGCGTAGTAGCGGCGGACCGCGACGCCCATCGGCTTCGCGTCGTCCTTCTGGATGCCGACGCTGAGCGCGAGCCGCGCGGACACGCCGTCGCAGGCCAGGACCAGCGGCGCGCGGAACGTCACCTCGGTCTTGTCCGGGCCCTGCTTGGCGGTGACGCCGACGACCCGGCCGTGCTCCACGACCGCGCCGGTGACGGTGGTCCGCTCGTGCAGCCGGGCGCCCGCCTGCACGGCCGTCTTCGCCAGCATCTCGTCGAAGTCCTGGCGGGGCCGGACCACGCCGTAGGGCGGGAACGTCGCCAGCTCCGGCCAGTCCAGCTCCAGCGTCACGCCGCCGCCGACCACCCGCAGGCCGCGGTTGTGCAGCCAGCCGGCCTCCTCGCGGGTGTCGATGCCGAGGTCGATGAGCTGCTTGACCCCGCGCGGGGTCAGGCCGTCGCCGCAGACCTTCTCGCGGGGGAAGGCGCTCTTCTCCAGCAGCACCACGTCCAGGCCCGCGCGTGCCAGGTAGGTGGCCGCGGTCGAGCCCGCCGGGCCCGCACCGACCACGATCACCTCGGCGTCCTCGCCTGCCTTGCGGCGGCTGGGAGTCGTCATCCCCGCTCCTTGTGCCCGTGTTCACAAAGTCCACGGCGAGTCTACTTGCGGGCTGCTGAGGGTTGCCGCTGAGCAGGCTCGACGCGTGGCCGCCGGCGGCGGGGGCCGGTGGGAACACGTGCGTCCAGGCCGGTTCGGGGCCAGTTCGGGCGGCTTCGGGGTCGACTCCGGTCGGCTCCCCGTCGGCTCCGGTGCGCCCCGCGCCCGGGCGGGCTCAGGCGGGCTTGGTGCCGCGGTGCAGCGCGACCATGCCGCCGGTGAGGTTCATCCAGGCCACGTCCTCCCAGCCGGCGCGCGCCACGATCTCGCCGAGCGCCCGCTGGTCCGGCCACGTGCGCATGGACTCGGCGAGGTACTGGTAGGCGACCGGGTTCGAGGACACGACCTTGGCGATGAACGGCAGGAGGCGCAGCAGGTACCGCATGTAGACGAACCGGAACGGGCGGAACGTCGGCGTGGACACCTCGCACACCACGAGCCGGCCGCCGGGTCGCACCACGCGCGCCATCTCGCGCAGCGCGGCCTCGGTGTCGTTGAAGTTGCGCAGCCCGAACGACACCGTCACGGCGTCGAAGGCGTTGTCCGCGAACGGCAGCCGCAGGGCGTCGGCGGCGACCTTCGGCACCGCGCGGTGCGCGCCGCCCTGGAGCATGCCCAGGGAGAAGTCGGCCGCCACGCACCACGCGCCCGAGGCGGCGTACTCGACCGTCGAGACGGCCGTGCCGGCGGCGAGGTCGAGCACCTTCTCGCCGGGCCGCGCGTCCAGGACGCGCCTGCTCCACTCCCGCCAGCGCCGGTCGAACCCCAGTGTCATGACGGAGTTCGTGCGGTCGTAGCCCTTGGCCACGCCGTCGAACATCTCGGCGACCTCGCGGGGGTTCTTGTCCAGACCTGCACGCGACATGGGGGAAGGGTAAGGGACGCGACCTGTGAGCGGCATTCCGTCCGCCCGCGGCCGGCGAACACCCTGCCTGACCTGCCTAGGAGACCTTCAGGGCGGCCAGCATGCCGTCCACGGCGGCCTGCCACGGGTACTCCTCGGCCCGCGCGCGGGCGGCCGAGCGGCGGGCCGGCTCCGGGTCGTCCAGCAAGGCGCTCACGGCGCCCGCGAACTCCGGCGCGTGGGCCTCCACGGCGGCGCCGCACCCCGGCCGGACGATCTCCTTCAGCGCCGACGACGCCGAGACGACCACCGGCGTGCCGGAGGCGAGCGCTTCCAAGGCCGCCAGGCCGAACGTCTCGTGCGGGCCGGGCGCGAGCGACACGTCCGCCGTGGCGAGCAGGTCCGCGACCTCGGTCCGCCGGCCGACGAACCCGAGGAACGTCACCGGCAGCCCGGCGGCCCGCCGTTCCAGCGCCTCGCGCCGCGGCCCGTCCCCCGCGATGACCAGCCGCACGTTGTGCCCCGCCGCGTGCAGCGCCGCCGCCGTGTCCACGCTGCGCTCGACGTGCTTCTCCGGCGAGAGCCGGCCGCAGTGCACGAGCAGCGCGTCCGCGCCCCGCGCCAGGTCCGCCCTGAGCGAGCGGTCGTGCCGGGCCGGGGTGAACGTCCGCAGATCCACCCCCAGCGGCACGCGGGCGACGTTGCGCGCGCCGATCCGGTCGAACTCCTCCCGCGCGAACTCCGTCGTGCACACCACCGTGTCGTAGGAGGCGGCCATCCGGGCGTTCGCCCAGTCCGCGCCCCGCCGCGCGAACGCCTTCGGCAGCAGGAACTGCTCCAGCAGCCGGTCCAGCCGCTCGTGCGAGATGACCACGCTCGGCACCCCGCGTGCCGCCGCCCACCGGCCCATGCCGCGCAGCGTGAGCCGGTCCGACACCTCCAGCCGGTCGGGCTCCAGGCGGTCGAGGAGCGTCCGGACGCGCCACGGGTCCACCGCGCGGTAGCCGCCGGTGCCGGGGATGCGCGGGGCGGGCAAGGTAATGCGGCGGACGCCGGGCGCCAGCGCCTCGTCGGCGTGCGCGGGGCCGGGGACGACCAGCGTCACCTCGTGCCCGTGCGCCGCGTACCCGCCGCCGAGGTGGTGCAGCGCCGTGCGCAGGCCACCGGAGCGCGGGCCGTAGAAGTTGGCCAGCTGGACGATCCTCATGCGCGCCCGATCCTCATGCCTGCCGGTCCCCTGGTGCTCGCCCGGTCCTCATGCCAGCCCGGTCTCATGCCTGCCCGGTCTCATGCCTGCCCGGTCTCATGCGGCACGGCGCAACGGCACGTCGAGGACGGCCGCGTAGTGGCCGAGGAGTTCGTCGCACACCGCCGACCACGTGCGGCCGCGCACCCAGCGCCGGGCCGCCTGGCCGTACTGGCGGCGGCGCAGCGGGTCGGCCAGCTCGACCACCGCCCGGCGCAGCTGCTCGTCGTCGCCGAACAGGTAGCCGGTGTTGGGCTGCACCAGGTCGCGCGGGCCGCCCGCGTCCGGCGCGACCACCGGCACGCCGCTGGCCAACGCCTCCTGCACGGCCTGGCAGAACGTCTCGTGCGGGCCGGTGTGGACGAACACGTCGAGGCTCGCGTAGGCGGTGGCGAGGTCCGTGCCGGTCTTGAACCCGAGGAACGCCGCGCCCGGCAGGTCGCGGCGCAGCTGCGCCTCCTCCGGCCCCTCGCCGACCAGCACCAGCCGCACGCCCGGCAGGTCCCTCAGCGCGGCCAGCCGGTCCACCCGCTTCTCCGGCGACAGCCGGCCCACGTACCCGACGAGCAGCTCGCCGCCCGGCGCGAGTTCGGCGCGCAACGCGTCGTCCCGTCGGCGCGGGTGGAACAGGTCGACATCCACCCCGCGCCCCCACCGGTGCACGCGCGGCACGCCGTGCTCCTCCAACGCCGCCACGGCCCAGCTCGACGGCGCCAGCGTGCGGTCCGCCTGGGCGTGCAGCCGGCGCGTCCACCGCCAGGCGGCGCGGGCGGTGAGGCCCAGGCCGAAGTGGCCGGCGAACCCGGCGACGTCCGTCTGGTAGACCGCGACCGTCGGGACGCCCAGCCGCCGTGCCGCCGACAGTCCCCGCGCGCCCATCACGAACGGGCTGGCCAGGTGCACCACGTCCGGGCGGAAGTCGGCCAGCGCGGTCAGCACCCTGCGCGTCGGCACGCCCACCGGCAGCGAGCTGAACCGCGGCAGGTCCACGGCGGGCACCCGGACCACCGGGGTGCCGAAGTGGTCGTCGGCGCCCGCGCCGGGGGCCACGACCAGCGCCTGGTGACCGTGCGCCCGGAGGTGCTCCAGGACGCGGACGACGGAGTTGGTGACCCCGTTGACCTGGGGCAGGAAGCTCTCGGTGACGATCGCTACGCGCACGCCGATCACCTTGCGGTGCCAAGGACACGGCGGCGTGACAGGTCGGCGAACGGCCGGCCAACTCCTCGCGTCGCCGTTGACGTTGGCCGTGGCTTCACCTCGTGTACGTGTCGCGGTCACTCGGTGCGGTGACACTAGGGCGGCATGACCGTCTTGTCGTCCCGACCCGCGCAGCCCGTCGATCCCGGCCTGGTGTCGATCGCGCTGGAGATAGCGGGCCGACTCGCCAACGACGCGTCCGACGTCATCATGGCGACCGCGGGGCGGGGCGCCCGGTCCGATGACGAGGCGTCGCCGTTCGACTGGGTCACCGACACGGACCGGACGCTGGAGCGGCACACCCGGCGCGTGCTCACCGCCGAGTTCCCCGACATCCCCGTGTTCTGCGAGAACGTGGACGAGGACGTCGCCGGCGACGTCGAGTTCCGGTGGGTCGTCGACCCGGTCGACGGCACGGCGAACTACGTGGCCGGCGTGCCGTGGTGCGCGTACAGCCTGGCCCTGGTCGACCGCTGGGGGCCGGTCGTGGGCGTCGTCGCGGACCCGTACCGGGCCCAGATCTACGCCGCCGCGCGGGGGCGCGGGATGCGGGCGAACGGCACGCCGGTGAAGCTCGGCGGGCAGGCGATCAGCTCGATCGTGTGCACGGAGATGACGCGGACCGGCCCGTGGCCCGGCATGGGCGAGTTCATCTCCCGCGCGGCGACCACCGGCACCGGCGTCCGCGTCCTGGGCTCCAAGGCCCTCGCCGTGGCCCAGGTGGCCCTCGGCCACGCCGCCGCGGCCGTCCTCCACAGCTACCACGAGTGGGACGTGGCCGGCGCGGTGGCGCTGGCGGTCGAGTCGGGCGCCGCCGTCCTGGACCGGAGGGGCGAGGACGACCCGTTGCCGGTGGACGGCCTGCTGGTGGCGATGCCGGAGGTGGCGGAGGAAGTGCTGGGCTGGTGGCAGGCGTCGACGGCGCGCTAGTCCGTTTGCCCGACTCGGCGACGGCACAACATGCTGCCGTCCGCCGAGGCCCGTAGGCGTCGGAAGTGAGCCCGGTTCACCCTCCGGACGGTGGGTTGCCGGGCTTCGCGCTGTTCGGAGGACGTGCGCCCGCCCGGCCCCGCGGGCATGAGCTCATTGGTCCGTTTGCCGCACACGATCAACCTCTAGTAAAGTCGGTCCCGCCAGGCCCAGTAGGGCTTGGAAGTGGACCCGGTTCACCGGCCGGACGACCGGTTGCCGGGTTTCGCGCTGTCTAGGACCGGTTCACATCCGTGACGTCGTCGAGGAGCACGCCGACGCGTCGCCGCCACTCGCCACCCGCGCCGTAGCACCACGCCACCGCGTCGCTCACCCACAGCAGCGCGTCCTCGGTCGGCCGGAAGTGCTCGTAGCTCAACCGTCCGCCCGCCTTGCGCACGGCTTCCGCCAGCGTCTTGCGGTCCTTGGCGTCCTGGTGCTGGCAGCTCTCCAGCACCAACCGGGACACGCCCAGGTCGATCATCTTCGGCACAACCGCGCTGAGGCACACCTGTCGCGCCGCCACGTCGTGGCCTTCACGGCAGTGCCAGACGCGGCTCCGCAGGCCGATATCCGCGATCCGGGCGAGGAGTTCACGGCGACGGCGGTCGCTCTCGTCGTTGAAGTGGACCCGTCGCTGCCCCGGCTTGGTCAGCCGACGCATCGCCGCACGAGCCTCGTTGCAGTCACGTCCGTGAACGACCACCACCGCGACGAGGTACGTGGAACCACGGCGGGACTCGTCCAGGAATGCGTGCCACATGGCGAGATGATCCCAAAGGACCAACGCGCTGCTGCGTTCGGCTTACACGGCGCCCAGGTGGGGTAGTTGCTGTTCCAGCACTTCCAGGTGCGTGCGGACCGCGTCGAGGGTCGGGCGGTCCAGGACTTGGAGGGCCACCCGGCCCACCTCGTCCTCGAAGGCGGTGAAGTCGCGGACCGCGGCGGCCAGGCGGTGGGCCACCGGGTGGTTCTGGTCGGCGGCCAGGGCGCGGCCCAGGTCGGCTATCCGGCGGACGCCCGGCAGCTCGCCGTCGAACTGCGCCGCGATCCGCTCCAGCCAGTCCCGCGCCGGGGACGGGGGCACGGTGGTCACGGCCGCGCGGACCCGCTGCACGGACAGCTCGCACCGGCCCACCATCGCCGACCAGCGGTCGTTCGCGCGGGGCGGAGGCGGGGGCAGCGGGTGGGACAGGTGGGGTGGCGGGGGCAGGCCCGGCCGGCCGCGGCGGCGGACGGCGCCGACGACGAGGCCGACGAGCGTGCCGGGCAGCCCGCCCATGACCACGCCGAAGATGGTGGACGCGATGAAGACGCCGAACAGCTCGGCGACGCCGCGCGGGTCGGGGTCCGACGTCGACACGCCGGCCGCGATCAGGACCGTCATCAGCACCGTGCCGATGAGGAAGCCCAACAGCGCCGCCCGTCCCATGTGCACAATGTGCCAGATCAGGCGTCGAAATCGACGGTTACCGCGGAACTCGCCGCCAAGGACTGGCACGTCAGCACGAACCCGGCCTCGACCTCGCGCGGCTCCAGCGCGTAGTTGCGCCGCATCTCCACCTCGCCGGACACGACCAGCGCCCGGCACGTCCCGCAGACCCCGCCCTTGCACGCGAACGGCAGGTCGGCCCGCACCCGCTGCGCCGCGTCGAGGATCGGCACGTCCGCCGGCAGCGGCACGACGGTGGTCCGGCCGTCGAGGATCACGGTGGCGGTCGCGGACGCGGTGGACGACTCGGCCGCACGGCGCGGCGGGGGCGGCGGCTCGTCCACGTAGAACAGCTCGTGGTGCACGGACGTCGCGGGCACGCCCAGGCCCTCCAGCACGGCCTTCGCGTCGCGCACCATCCCGTACGGCCCGCACAGCCACCACTGGTCGACGTCGGCCCACGGCACGACCGAGGCGAACAGCGCCCGCAGCTTGTCCGCGTCCAGCCGGCCGGTGAACAGCTCGACGTCACGCGGCTCGCGCGACAGCACGTGCACGAGCTGGAACCGCGCCGGGTACCGGTCCTTCAGGTCCGCCAGCTCCTCGGCGAACATCACCGTGTCCGCGCGCCGGTTGCCGTAGAGCAGCGTCACGCGCGCCCCGGACGCCAGCACGGACGCGGCGATCGACAGCGCCGGCGTGATGCCGGACCCGGCGACGACCAGCCCGTGGTGCGCCCCGCCGGACGGCGTGAAGTTGCCCAGGGGCGGCAGGACTTCGAGCACGTCGCCGCGCTGCACCCGGTCCACCAGCAGGGACGAGAACAGCCCGCCGTCGACCTTCCGCACGCCGATCCGCAGCGGGCCGCCCTCGGGCGCGCAGATCGAGTACGACCGGCGCTCGTCGCCGTTGCGCAGGGTCAGGTACTGGCCGGGCTTGAAGGCGAACTCCGCGGCCAGCGCCGGCGGCACGTCGAACGTCACCGCGACGGCGTCCGAGCACAGCTGCTCGACCGACGCGACGGTCAGCTTGTGGAACACCGGCCGCGCCATCAGATCTCCTTCACGTGCTCGAACGGCTCGGCGCAGTCCGCGCACCGGCGCAGCGCCTTGCACGCCGTGGACCCGAACCGGGACACCTCGGACGTGCGGTGCGACCCGCAGCGCGGGCACGCCACCCGCCGCGACGGCGGGGTCAGGTTCAGCGGCACGGGGCCGGCCGGGCGCGGGCCGAGCCGGGACGGCGGCGCGATGCCCGCCTCCCGCAGCTTGCGGCGGCCGTCCTCGGTGATCCAGTCCGTGGTCCACGCGGGTGACAGCGACAGCCGCACGTCGACCGACGTGAACCCGGCCCGCAGCAGCGAACGCCGCAGGTCGGCGCCCATCTCGTCCAGCGCGGGGCACCCCGAGTAGGTGGGCGTGATCGTCACCGACACCCGCCCGTCCTCCTCGGTGACGTCGCGCAGCACGCCGAGGTCGGCCAGCGTCAGCACGGGCAGCTCCGGGTCGCGGACGCTCGCCGCGACCTCGAACGCGGTGCCCGTCCCGGCTACCACTTCGCCCCCGGCAGCGACCGGTGCAGGTGCTGCATCTCGGCCAGCAGGTAGCCGAACGCCTCGGTGTGCACGCCGTCGCGCCCGGCCAGCCCGTTGACGCGCGCCGCGGGCACGTCGGCCGGCCGCGGCAGGCCCGCCGCCGACAGCACGGCGTCCAGCACGTCGTCCACCTCGGATCGCAGCTCGGCGGACGTCACGGCCACGCCGGGCAGCCGCGACTCGACGGGGTGCGTGGCGAACAGCTCGTCGAGGAACGGCCACACCCGCTCCAGCCCGGCGCGCATCCGCCGGTGGGACTCCTCGGTCCCGTCGCCGAGCCGCACGACCCACTGCGCCGCGTGGTCGCGGTGGTAGGCCAGTTCCTTCAGGCCCTTGGCCGCGACGGCCGCCAGCACGGGGTCCGCGCTCGTCCGCAGCCGCGAGAACTGGGCGACCTTCCACGACGAGAAGACCAGCAGGCGCGCCATCGTGGTGGCGAAGTCGCCGCCGGCGAACGGCCCGCACTCGATCTCCGCCAGGTGCACGTTGCGGAAGTCGCGCTCGTCGCGCAGGTACGCCAGCGCGTCCTCGTCCCGGCCCGCGCCCTCGACCTCGCCCGCCCTGGTCAGCAGCAGCCGGGCCTGGCCGAGCAGGTCGAGCGCGATGTTGGCCAGCGCGACGTCCTCTTCGAGCTCGGGCGCGCGGGAGCACCACTCGGCCAGCCGCTGGGACAGGACCAGCGCGTCGTCGCCGAGCATCAGGCAGTACGCGGCGAGGTCGGCGCGGTCCACGTCGGGCACGTCGCGGTCGACGCCGGCCAGCGCCTCCGAGAACCCGGTGCCGAACGCCCAGTGCGTGTCCTCGTGGTCGATCAGGGACTCGTACGCGTTGTCGAAGCTCATAGGTGCGGCACGTCCTCGGGGATCTCGTAGAACGTGGGGTGCCGGTACACCTTGTCGCCGCTCGGCTCGAAGAACGGGTCCTTCTCGTCCGGCGACGACGCGGTGATCGCGGCCGCGGGCACCACCCAGATCGACACGCCCTCGTTGCGCCGGGTGTACACGTCACGCGCGTTGCGGACGGCCATCTCGGCGTCCGGCGCGTGCAGCGACCCGACGTGCACGTGGTTCAACCCGCGCTTGCCGCGCACGAACACTTCCCACAACGGCCACGACGAGCTCATGCCGCACCTTCCTGCCCCTGGGCCGCGCGCTTCGCGGCGTGCGCCTCGGCGGCGGCGCGGACCCACTCGCCGTCCTCGTGCGCCTTGCGCCGGTGCGCGACGCGCTGCGCGTTCGTCGGCCCGTTGCCGCCGACGACCTGCCAGAACTCGTCCCAGTCGGGCCGGCCGAAGTCGTGGTGGCCGCGCTCGGCGTTCCACCTCAGCTCCGGGTCGGGCAGCGTCACGCCCAGCTTCTCCGCCTGCGGCACGGTCATGTCGACGAACTTCTGCCGCAGCTCGTCGTTGGTGTTGCGCTTGATGCGCCACTTCATGGACTGCTCGGTGTTGGACGACTCGGCGTCCGGCGGGCCGAACATCATCAGCGACGGCCACCACCAGCGGTTCACGGACTCCTGCACCATCGCGCGCTGGGCGTCGGTGCCGGCCATCATCGTCATCAGCAGCTCGTAGCCCTGCCGCTGGTGGAAGGACTCCTCCTTGCAGATGCGGATCATCGCCCGCGCGTACGGCCCGTAGGACGTGCGGCACAGCGGCACCTGGTTGCAGATCGCGGCGCCGTCCACGAGCCAGCCGATCACGCCGACGTCGGCGTAGGACAGGGTCGGGTAGTTGAAGATCGAGGAGTACTTCTGCTTGCCCGCGATCAGCTTCCCGGTCAGGTCGCCGCGGTCGGCGCCCAGCGTCTCGGCGGCGGAGTACAGGTACAGGCCGTGCCCGGCCTCGTCCTGGACCTTCGCCAGCAGGATCGCCTTGCGGCGCAGCGACGGCGCGCGGCTGATCCAGTTGCCCTCCGGCTGCATGCCGATGATCTCGGAGTGCGCGTGCTGCGCGATCTGCCGGATCAACGTCCTGCGGTAGCCGTCGGGCATCCAGTCCCGCGGCTCGACGCGCTGCTCGGACGCGACGGTGCGCTCGAACCGTTCCTCCAGGTCCATGCACCCGATGTTACACCTGAAGGCCGATTTTGAGGAGAACTGTCACAACCGGTGGCCGGACGGGCTCGCACCGGTGGCGGGCGGGCTCACAACCGTCGGCGCAGCCACCAGACCAGCGGCAACAGCACCGCCCACACGGCGAGCAGGAACGTGCCGATCGGCAGCAGCGCCAGCACGGCCGTCCGACCGGCCACCCGCGCCACCTCCGGGTCGGCCGTGTCGTACTCGATGCGCACCAGCTGGCCGGGCTCCAGCCCTTCCGGGTACAGCACGCCCTGCTGCGGGCTGTGCACCGCGCCGTCCGCGGTCGCGAAGCGCACCACCGTGCGCTGGAACGAGACGGACACCACCTCGGCGGTCGCCTTGCCCAGCCGCTTCTCGATCATCAGGTCGTCGCGCCAGCACGCCGCGAGCAGGATCACCCCGATCAGCGTCACGACCGCGCCGAGCACCGGCAACGACCGGCTGAGCAGGAGCCGAACCCTCGGGCGGGCACCCGTCCGCACTGCGTCGTCCACCACAACTGAGGAGTCTAGGGCGGCCTCCGCTCCGGATCTCAGCGATGAGTCCATACCCTCGACGGGTGACCTCAGCTCCTGCCTCGCGGACCCGACAGCGGCTGCGCGTGCACACCAGGCGCGTCGCGGGCGACGACCTGCTGGGCAGGCTGCCCGCACCGACCGGCGCGCTGAGCTGGGTCAGGGACGGATCGGGCCTGGTCGGGTGGGGTGAGGCGGCCCGCTTCGAGGTGTCGGGGCCGGACCGGTTCGCCGACGCCGACCGCTGGTGGCGCGACTTCACCGACGACCTCGACGTGGACGACGAGGTGGGCGTGCCGGGCACGGGCCCGGTCGCGTTCGTCAGCATGGCGTTCTCGGACCGCCCCGGCCACTCGGTGCTGGTCGTGCCGGAGGTCGTGGTGGGCCGCCGGAACGGGCGCACGTGGCTGACCACCATCGGCGGCAGCGGCGCGCGCCGCGTGCAGCCGATCCGCCGGCCGTCCGAGGTGAAGTACGCCGATGGGCAGGTGTCCGTCACGGGCTACCGCGAGGCCGTGCGCACCGCCGTCGACCGGATGCGGGCCGGCGAGCTGGACAAGGTGGTCCTCGCGCACGACCTGCTCGCCGTCGCCGACGTCGGCATCGACCACCGGTTCGTGCTGGAGGGCCTGGCCCGGCGGTACCCCGAGTGCTGGGTGTACGCCGTGGACGGCCTGATCGGCGCGACCCCCGAGCTGCTGCTGCGGCGCAGCGGGTCCGTCGTCGACTCCCGCGTGCTCGCGGGCACGACGTGGCCGCACGACGGCATGTCCGACGACGAGCTGGCCGCCGCGCTGCTGTCGTCCGGCAAGAACCGCGACGAGCACGAGTACGCGGTGACGTCGCTGGTGGAGACCTTGCGACCGTTCTGCGCGACCATGTCGGTCGACGGCCCGTCGGTGCTGCGCCTGCCGAACGTCTCGCACCTGTCCAGCGACGTGATCGGCGAGCTGAGCGGCACGCCGTCGCTGCTCGCGCTGGGCGCGGCGCTGCACCCCACGGCCGCGGTCGGCGGCACGCCCCGCCTCGACGCCATCGCGGTCATCGAGGAGCTGGAGGGCATGGACCGGGGCCGCTACTCCGGCCCGGTCGGCTGGATCGACGGCAACGGCGACGGCGAGCTGGGCATCGCGTTGCGGTGCGCGCAGGTGGACGGCCGCACGGCCCGCCTGTTCGCCGGCTGCGGGCTGGTGGCCGAGTCCGACCCGGACTCCGAGGTGCGCGAGGCGCACGCCAAGATGCTGCCGTTCCGGGAAGCCCTCGAAGGCATGTGACCCCGTCACGACCGGTGGACGCCTGCCCGTGGACAGCGGCGCGGGGCCGCCCCCGGTGTGAGGACGGCCCCGCGCGCGGTCGTGCCTAGTGGTGGTGACCCGCGAGCAGCTCGCGCGTCTCCTGGATCTTCTTGAACGCCTTCGGCTCCGGCGTGGCGGCGCGTGCCGAGAACGAGCCCTCCGCGCCCGGCGCGACGGCCGGCTTGCCCGGCGTGAACAGCCAGGTCTGGAACAGCTCGTCGAGCTGCTTGCCCGACAGCTGCTCCGCGAACGCGATGAACTCCTCGGTCGACACGTTGCCGTTGCGGTTCTCCGTCGGCCACTTCCGCAGCAGCTCGAAGAACGCCTCCTCGCCGATCGCGGCGCGCAGCGCGTGCACGGTCATCGCACCGCGGTCGTAGACGGCGCTGTGGAACTGGTTCGGCGCGCCCGGGTCACCGGGCAGGACCTGCCAGAACGGGCTGTCCGCCGGGTACAGGTCGTAGACGTAGTCCGAGTTCTCCTGGACCGTGCCCTCGCCGACGTGCTCCGACCACAGCCACTCCGCGTAGCTCGCGAAGCCCTCGTTCAGCCAGATGTCCTTCCAGCCCTGCACGGACACCGAGTCGCCGAACCACTGGTGCGCCACCTCGTGCGCCACGACGTAGGTGTTCGCGCCGCGGCGGAAGAACGCGGCGTCGTAGGTCGAGCGGGTCTGGTTCTCCAGCGCGAAGCCGATGCCCGGCGTCGCCACGCCGCCCTGCGCCTCGAACGGGTACGTCCCGAAGTGGCCCTCCAGGTACTCCGTCACCTCGGGCGTGCGCTCGATGCTCGCGACCGACGCGCTGTAGTCCGCGCCCAGCCGCTCCGAGTAGGCGTTCAGCACCGGCTGGCCGTTCGGCGCGGTCGACTGGCGGATCTCGAACTGCCCGATCGCCACGAACGCCAGGTACGTCGCCTGCGGCTGGAGGCTGCGGTAGCGCCAGCGGGTCCAGCCGTTGATCTGCTGGGCGGTGCCGGCGAACGTGCCGTTGGAGATCACCTCGACGCCGGTCGGCACGGCCACCGACACGTCGAACGTGGCCTTGTCGGTCGGGTGGTTGTTGCTCGGGAACCACCACGGCGCGATGTCCGGCTGGTCGATCGCCAGCGCGCCGTCCGGGGTCCGCTTCCACGACGTGTAGCCGTCCACGGCGTGGGTGGAGGGCACGTCGGAGTAGGTGACGACGATGGTCACGTGGGAGCCGCGGCGCAGCGTGGCGCGCGGGTCGACGACGAGCTCGCCGCCGTCCTGCGTGAACCCGGCGACCTTGTTGTTGACCCGGACCGAGCCGACCTTCAGCAGGAAGTCCAGGTTGAACCGGGTCAGGTCCTCGGTGGCCTTGGCCAGGATCGTCGTCGTCCCGGAGAGGTTGTCGCTCGCCGGCTGGTAGTTGAGCCTGATGTCGTAGTGGGAGACCTCGTAGCCGCCGTTGCCCGCGTTCGGGTAGTACGGGTCGCCGATGCCCGGTGCTCCCGGTTGGGCCGCCGTCGCCGTGCCGGCCAGCAGGAGCAGGGACGCCGCGGCGGCGGTACCGAGGGTCAGCTTCGCTCTCAGGGACATGCCGGAAAGCTAGTCCGACACCCCATCCGGCTGTACCCCCGTCGGTAGGATTTCCGCTAATGGGACGCGGTTGACACAGCCGCTTTCAACCGGGTGTGCAAATCGCGCAATTCATGCCGTTCCGCCCGGATTTCCACCACGCTCACGCCGTCCGGGCGGCCGAGCGCGCGACGCAACTCCTCCGGTGTCCGGGCTTCGGTGTGCCGCACGTGGTGCGCCGCGCACAACGCGGCCAGGTCGACGCCGTGGGGCGTGCCGAAGACCCGCTCGAACGCGTGCCCGTGCTCCGGCGCGCCCTGCTCCAGCAACGCGAAGATGCCGCCGCCGTCGTCGTTGAGGACGACGATGGTGAGGTCCGGTCGCGGTTCGTGCGGGCCGATGAGCAGGCCGTTCGCGTCGTGCAGGAACGTCAGGTCGCCGATCAGCGCGTACGTCGGGCCGCGGGTGAGCGCGATGCCCGCGGCGGTGGAGACGCTGCCGTCGATGCCCGCCACCCCCCGGTTCGCGAACGTGGTGACGTCGCGGCGCGGCTCGGCGACCAGGTCGACGTCGCGGACCGGGTTGGACGAGCCGAGGTAGAGGTTCGCGCCCGGCGGGAGGGCGGCGACGACGTCGCGGGCGACGTGCGGGCCGGTCGGCCACGGCTCGCGGGCCAGCAGGTCGTCCACCACGTCGGCGACGGCCTTGTCCGCGTGCTGCCAGGCGGTGAGCCAGTCGTGGTCCACCTCGTGCTCGCCGAGGACCAGGCCGGTCGACGCGTGCGTGGCGGCGAACCGCGGGTCCGGCCAGTCGAGGTCGTCGGACAGCACGTGCACGACCGGGGTCCGGGCGATGAGCTTCAGCACGCCGCGCGAGAGGGTCGCCCGGCCCACCACGACGACGGCCTGCGGCGTCAGGTGTTCGGGGAGGTCGCCCGCGTTGAGCAGGAGGGTGCCGTGGCGCAGGCCGTGCCCGGTCGGCTCGGCGACCACCGGCCAGCCGGCGCGTTCGGCGAGCTCGGCGACGTCCTGGTCGGCGGGGCGGTGGCCCGTGTCGCCGACGACGACGAGCGTGCGCGGGCCCAGGTGGTCGGCGGGGTGCAGCGAGGTGGTGGTGCGCGGCGCGGCGCGCGTCCACGGCATGTCGAACGGGCGGCCGTCGAGGGCTTCCGGCCAGTCGGCGTCCCGGTCGGGCACCAGGGGCTCCCGGAACGGGACGTTGACGTGCACCGGTCCCTCGGCCTCGGCCGTGGCGACGGCGCGGCACACCAGCGAGCGCCACAGGCCGTTCTGTCCGTCCCGGCGTTCCGCGATGGGGAACTGGAGGGTGTCCAGGCCGAACACGCGCTGCTGGTCGACGGTCTGGCTGGCGCCCGTGCGGTACAGCTCGACCGGCCGGTCCGCGGTGAGGGCGATGACCGGGACGCGGGCGTGCCGGGCCTCCATCATCGCCGGGTGCAGGTTCGCGACGGCCGTGCCGGACGTGCAGGTCACGGCGGTGACGTGGCCGCCGCCGCGGGCCAGGCCGAGGGCCAGGAACCCGGCCGTGCGCTCGTCCACGCGGACGTGCAGCGTGAGGCGTCCCGCCGCGGCCGCCTCGTGCAGCGCGAAGGACAGCGGGGCGTTGCGCGACCCGGGGCTCAGCACGACGTGCCGGACGTCGTTGCGGATCAGCTCGTCGACGAGCACCCTGGCCTGCGCGGTGGACGGGTTCACCCGCTCATTGTCGCTCAGGCTCGTCACATCGGGCACCGACCCGGCGAGCCGCCGCCGCCGTGGTCGGCGCCTCGGGCCTATTGTCGCCGCGTGGCAGATCAGGGCGTTTCCGAGCTGTTCGACCCCACCCGCTGGAAGCGGGTCGAGGGGTTCGACTTCACCGACATCACCTACCACCGCGCGGTCGACCAGGGCACGGTGCGCATCGCGTTCAACCGGCCCGAGGTCCGCAACGCGTTCCGGCCGCACACGGTCGACGAGCTGTACCGCGCGCTGGACCACGCCCGGATGAGCTCGGACGTCGGGTGCGTCCTGCTCACCGGCAACGGCCCGTCGCCCAAGGACGGCGGCTGGGCGTTCTGCTCGGGCGGCGACCAGCGCATCCGGGGCCGCAGCGGCTACCAGTACGCGTCCGGCGAGACGGCGGACACCGTCGACCCCGCCCGCGCGGGCCGGCTGCACATCCTGGAGTGCCAGCGGCTGATCCGGTTCATGCCGAAGGTCGTCATCGCGGTCGTGCCCGGCTGGGCGGCCGGCGGCGGGCACAGCCTGCACGTGGTGTGCGACCTCACGCTCGCGAGCGCGGAGCACGCGAGGTTCAAGCAGACCGACGCGGACGTCGGCAGCTTCGACGGCGGCTACGGCTCGGCGTACCTGGCGCGGCAGGTGGGCCAGAAGTTCGCCCGCGAGATCTTCTTCCTCGGCCGCACGTACAGCGCCGACGACATGCACGGGATGGGCGCGGTGAACGCCGTGGTGCCGCACGCCGAGCTGGAGTCGACGGCGCTGGAGTGGGCGAAGGAGATCAACGGCAAGTCGCCGACCGCCCAGCGCATGCTCAAGTACGCGTTCAACCTGATCGACGACGGCCTGGTCGGCCAGCAGCTCTTCGCCGGCGAGACCACCCGCCTCGCCTACATGACCGACGAGGCGGTGGAGGGCCGGGACGCGTTCCTGGAGAAGCGCCCGCCGGACTGGTCCGACTACCCCTACCACTACTGACCGCCCATGATCACCTTCGAGCGACTCCGCGACGCCCTGACCGGCCACGCCTCCGACGTCCTGGTGGCGCAGCCGACCGACGTGCCGCCCCCGCCGCCGCGGGGCTGGGAGACCGACGCCGTGCTGGCGGTCGGCACGTCGGGGTCCACCGGCGAGCCCAAGACCGTCCTGCTCACCGCCGACGCGCTGACGTCCTCGGCCGAGCTGACCCACGCCCGCCTCGGTGGCCCCGGCACGTGGCTGCTGGCCCTGCCGACCACGCACATCGCGGGCATCCAGGTGCTCGTCCGCTCGGTCGTGGCGGGCGCCGAACCCGGCGTCGTGGACCTCGCCACGGGTTTCCGCGCCTCCGGGTTCGCCGCCGCCGCGCGGCCCCTGCTGGCCACGCCGGGCCGCCACTACACGGCGCTCGTGCCCACGCAGCTCGCCCGGCTCGTCGCCACCGAGGGACCGGGCCTGGCCGCGGCGCGCGAGTTCGACGCCGTCCTGATCGGCGGCGCCGCCACCCCGCCCGCCCTGCTGGAGCGGTCGCGGGAGCTGGGCGTCCGGGTCGTCACCACGTACGGCATGAGCGAGACGTCCGGCGGGTGCGTCTACGACGGGCGCCCGCTCGACGGCGTGCGCGTCCGGCTGGTCGACGGCCGGATCGAGGTCGGCGGGCCGGTGCTGGCCCTCGGCTACCAGGGCGGCGAGCGGTTCGGCGAGTGGTTCCGCACCGGCGACCTCGGACGGGTGCGGGCGGACGGCACGCTCGAGGTCCTGGGGCGCGCCGACGACGTGATCATCAGCGGCGGCGAGAACGTGGCGCCGGACCGGGTCGAACGGGTGCTCACCGCGCAGGCGGGCGTGCGGGAGGCGTGCGTCGTGGGGCTGCCCGACCCCGAGTGGGGTCAGGTGGTGGCCGCCGCGGTGGTGCCGGACGACCCCGCGGCCCCGCCGGACGCGGCCGGGCTGTGCGCGGCGGTCGGCGAGGCGGTGGGCCGGTTCGCCATGCCGAAGCGGCTCGTCTTCGTGCCGGAGCTGCCACAACGCGGTCCGGGCAAGGTGGATCGGAGGGCGGTCGCTAGCTCGTTCGGGTGAGTTTCTGCCGTGTTGGCTTTCTTGTTGGTTGACAGCTAACCACGGCAGGCGATTGGCTCGGCACGCCGTGACGCGCGGCCCTGCCGCGGTCCCCTCCGCACCGCGTGTCCGACGAGGAGTGCTGCGATGACCAGGCGCTACCTGATACCGCTCGCCGTCGCCACCGTCCTGACCGCGGGTGTCGTGTCACCCGCCGCCGCCGCGAGCGGCGCCGAGTGGCGGGCCGACCTGTCCACCGTGAACGCCGACGACAACGGCGTCACCAGCCACCGCGGCACGGTGCGGCTCGACCGCGCCGCGCCGACGCCCGCCAGCGCGCGGGCCGCCGTGCGCACGGGCTTCCTGCAGCTCGAACCGCGCACGCTCGACGCCCCCGTCAACGCCGTGGCCGCGTCCGTGAAGAGCCACGTCCCGGCCGGCGCCGAGGTCGCCGTGGACGTGCGCGGCGCGCTCGGCGACGACCAGTGGACCGAGTGGGTGGAGGCCCGCCCCGAGGCGCCCGCCGTGCTGCCGACCGAGGTGACGACCGTGCAGGTCCGCCTCGCGCTGACGGCCGAGCAGGCGTCGCCCGAGGTGAGCCGACTCGACCTGCGGGCGTTCACGACGACGCGCGCCGCCGAGGACGTCACCGCCCAGGCCGCCGGCCGGTCGTACCGGATCTTCGCGACCCGCGAGGGCCTGGTCGGCGGCACCACCGCCAACGGGCACGTGATCGTGAGCCGGGACCACTTCGTCGCCCTGCCGTCGCGGCGCGGCCTGTCCGCCAAGGGCACCGGCACGTACAGCGTGCGGGTGTGCGCGGCCAACGGCCGTTGCGAGTGGGCGCCGGTGTGGGACGTCGGCCCGTGGAACACCAAGGACGACTACTGGAACCCGTCGTCCACCCGTGAGATGTGGAAGGACCTGCCCCAGGGCAAGCCGCAGGCCCAGGCCGCCTACCAGGACGGCTACAACGGCGGGCGCGACCAGTTCGGCCGCGTCGTCGCCAACCCGGCGGGCATCGACCTGGCCGACGGCACGTTCTGGGACGGCCTCCAGCTGACCGACAACGCGTGGGTCACCGTCACCTACTCGTGGACCGGTTCCGGCCCGGCCGGGTTCGTCCGCACCGCGGGCGACCCGCTGAACGTCCGCAGCGGCGCGACCTCCACGGCCGCGCAGGTCGGCCTGGCCGCCAACTACGCCCAGGTGCGCGTCGAGTGCCAGGTCACCGGCCAGTCGGTGACGGGCACGCAGGGCACGTCCAACATCTGGTACCGGATCGCCACGGGCAAGTACATCGCCCGGGCGTACGTCTCCGGCGTCACGGGCGCCACCGCCTGCTGATCGGCAGCACCCGGGAGCGGGTCCCCGTGCACCATGTCGGAGGATGTCCGGCATGGCCACAGTCGCCCAGTGGGTATCGGGGACCCGCCCCCGCACGCTGCCGAACTCGATCGCGCCGGTGCTGGTCGGCGCGGGCGCCGCGCACCACATCGACGGGTTCGACCTCACGTTGGCGCTGCTGGCGCTGTTGGTGTCGGTCGCGCTGCAGGTGGGCGTGAACTACGCCAACGACTACTCCGACGGCATCCGCGGCACCGACGCCGACCGGGTCGGCCCGTTCCGGCTGGTCGGCTCGGGTGCGGCGAACCCCAGGGCGGTGCGCGCGGCGGCGTTCGCGGCCCTGGGCGTGGCCGCCGCGGCGGGCCTGGTGCTGGTGGTGTTGTCCGGCAAGTACTGGATGGTGCTGTTCGGCGCGGTCTGCCTCGCGGCGGCGTGGTTCTACACCGGCGGCCGCAAGCCGTACGGCTACTCGGGGTTCGGCGAGGTGGCCGTGTTCCTGTTCTTCGGGCCCGCGGCGGTGCTCGGCACGCTGTACGTGATGACCGGGGAGGTCACCGGGATCGGCATCGGCGGCGCGGTCGCGATGGGCGCGTTCTCCACCGGCGTGATGATCGCGAACAGCCTGCGGGACATCCCGACCGACGTGCGGGCGGGCAAGCGCACCCTGGCCACCGTGCTGGGCGACCGCGACTCCCGCCGCCTCTACCTGGCGCTGGTCGCGATCCCGTTCCTGATCACGCTGGCGATCGGCCTGCGCGTCCCGCTGGCGCTGATCGGCTTCCTCGCCCTGCCGCTCGTGGCGCTCGGCGTGCGCCGGGTCGTGAAGGGCGGCAAGGGCCGCGACCTGATCCCCGTGCTGCGCGACACGGGCCTCGCGATGCTGGTGTGGGGCGTCGCCGTCCCGGCCGCCCTGGTGATCGGCGCCTGACGCCCGCTCAGCGCTCGTTGCCCGCGCGCAGCCAGGCGATGTAGTCGGCGACCGCGCGTTCGGTGTCGTAGGCGGGCCGGTAGCCGGTGTCCCGCTGGAGGCGGCCGATGTCCAGCCAGGTCCGGCGGCCGGAACCTCCCGCGGGCAGGTCGACCCGGGCGTCGGGCACGATCGCCTTGATCGCCGCGATGATCTCGGCGTTCGACGTCGGCCGGCCCGACGCCACGTTGTACGTGCGGTGGCCGAGGCGGTCCGCGGTCTGGAGGAGCGCGATCGCCCGGCCGCAGTCCTTGGCGTAGCAGAGGTCGAGCGCGTCCTCCGCGTGCGCGGGGCCGTGGAGGGGCGACAGGTCCGGCTCGGTGCCGCGGACGGCGGCGTGGACGAGTTCGGGCGCGGCGAAGAACAGCGGGCCGTGGGGCTCGCGCGGTCCCCAGATGCCGGCGATCCGGTAGTTGACGATCTCGATCCCGGTGGCGTCGGCCAGGTGGTCGTTGAGCAGCTCGCCGATCTTCTTGAACGTCGGGATCAGGTGCGGCGAGGTCATGGGCAGCGGCAGGTCTTCCCGCAGCGGCCCTTCGACGGCCAGACCGCTGTAGACGCCGATCGTGCTCGCGACGCCGACGCGCGCCACGCCCCAGGCGCGGGCGGCTCCCACGAGGTTGAGCAGGCCGCCGATCGCCGTGCGCGTCGCCTCCACCGGTTCGGCGGAGCCAGGCGGCCACGGCATCGACCCCGCGAGGTGGACGATGCCCGTGATGTCGTGCCGGGCGCCGACGTCGAGCAGCGCCGCCCGGTCGGTGACGTCGGCCCGCTCCACCACGACCCGCTCGTCGACGAGGTCGGCGGGCACGTCGGCGGCCCGTCGCTGGACCAGCACGCAGCCCTCGCCGAGGTCGAGCAGCGCGCGCACGGTGTGGGAGCCGATGAAACCGAGACCGCCGGTGACCAGGATCATCGCCACGCCTTTCTGTCGTTGAGCTGATTGTCAGCTCTACTGACGATCAGGCTAGCGATAGGATCGGCGGGTGGCAAGGAACGACGGGCCAGGGCCCGAGTTGCGCAGGAACCTCGTCTACCTGCTCAAGCACGCGCACCACCGGATGGCCGAGCTGACCGGGGAGGCGTTGGCGCCGCACGGCATCGAGGGGCGGGAGCTGGGGGTGCTGCTCACCCTCGCCGGCCGTGAGCCGATGTCGCAGCAGCAGGCGGCGCAGCGGCTCGGGATCGACCGCACGACGATGGTCGCGCTGCTGGACGCGCTGGAGCGCAAGGGACTGGTGTCACGTCACCCCGACGCGGACGACCGGCGGCGCAACGTGGTCGGGCTGACCGAGGCCGGGCAGGACACCCTCCGGCGGGCCACCGAGGCGACCGACGAGGCCGAGCGCGCGTTCCTCGCGTCGCTCAGCCCGCGGGCCGCCGAGCAGCTGCGGACGTCGTTGCAGGCGATCGTGGTCCACCCGGAGGACCGGGACTCCTGACCGGCCGGGGGTGACGGCGAACGGTCGAGGACCCCGGAACGGTTACCAGGCGTCCTCGGTGAAGCTCATCGGCTCCTCGTCGTCACGCGGCTTCGGCGTCGGCTTCACGACCCGCGGTTCCTCGCCGCGGCACAGGGCGGACAGGGCCTCCCGGTCCGCCTCCAGCGCCGCCTTCACGCCGCGGTCGCCGGCCGCCTCGCCCATCAGGACCTGCCGCCAGCTCAGGTAGCCGCCCGAGATCCGCCGCTGCAGGGCCTGCAGCTCCGGCGACGCCGCGTTCGACTTCGCGAACGCCATGACCCGCCGCACGTCGTCGGCCGACGGCTCCACCCGCGGGTACCGCAGCCTCGCCGCCTCGCGCATCGCCTTGTCGGCGTCGGCGACCGACCTGGCCAGCACGTCCTCGGCCGTGAGCACCTCCGCCGTACGCCACGCGCTCACCGCACACCCCTTCCCACGCGCCGATCCACGCTGCGACGCACGACACCCGCCGCGCGTTCCCCCGAACCCCGAACGAAGTGCCGGACCGACCCCGAACGGCTCACCGCGACCAGGCGCCGGTGGCCCGGAACTCCGTCAACGTCACCAGGTGCGGCTCCAGGTCCATGCCCTGCGCGGCCACCCACGCGTCGTCGTAGTACGTGTGCCCGTACCGCTCGCCCCCGTCGCACAGCAGCGTCACGACGCTCCCGCGCAGCCGCGACGCCCGCATCTCCGCGATCAGCTGGAACGCGCCCCACAGGTTCGTGCCGGTCGACCCGCCGACGCGCCGCCCCAGCACCTCCTCGACGTGCCGGATGGTCGCGATCGACGCCGCGTCCGGCACCTTGATCATCCGGTCGATCACGTCGCCGATGAACGACGGCTCCACCCGCGGCCGGCCGATGCCCTCGATCCGCGAGCCCCGCGTCCCGGTCAGCCCGAGGTCGCCGTCGCGCCACGCGTCGAAGAACACCGAGTGCTCCGGGTCCACGACGGCGAGCCGCGTGTGCAGCTTGCGGTAGTGGATGTACCGGCCGATGGTGGCGCTCGTGCCGCCGGTGCCCGCGCCGACCACGACCCACTCGGGCTCGGGCGCGGCCTCCAGCGCCATCTGCTGGAACACCGACTCGGCGATGTTGTTGTTGCCGCGCCAGTCCGTCGCCCGCTCGGCGTGGGTGAACTGGTCCATGAAGTGGCCGTCCAGCTCGGCCGCGAGCCGCCGGGACTCGTCGTAGATCGCGCCCGGCTCGTCGACGAAGTGGCACTGCCCGCCCTGGCGCTCGATCAGCGCGACCTTCTCCTGGCTGGTGGACCGGGGCATGACGGCGATGAACGGCAACCCGAGCAGCCGGGCGAAGTACGCCTCGGACACCGCCGTGGAGCCCGACGACGCCTCGATCACCGGCGTGCCGCCGACGACCCAGCCGTTGCAGATCGCGTACAGGAACAGCGACCGCGCCAGGCGGTGCTTGAGCGAGCCGGTGGGGTGGGTGGACTCGTCCTTCAGGTACAGGTCGATCCCCCACTCCGGTGGGAGGGGGAAGTGCAGCAGGTGCGTGTCGGCGCTGCGGTTGGCGTCCGCTTCGATGATGCGGACGGCCTCGCACACCCATTCCCGGGTGCGGGAACTGCATCGGTCTACCGAGGAGGTCACGTCCGGCACGATAACTTCTGCGACGTGACCTCACTTCCGAGCGGCTCCTTCCGCGGCAGCCTCCTCGCCGGCGCCGTCGGCGACGCCCTCGGCGGTTCGATCGAGTTCGACCGGATCGACCGCATCCGGGGCCGGTTCGGCCCGTCCGGCCTCACCGACTACGCCCCCGCCTACGGCCGGATCGGCGCGATCACCGACGACACCCAGATGACCCTGTTCACGCTGGAAGGGCTCCTGCTGGCGAAGAAGCGCGGCAGCGACCCGGTGCACGAGGTGCGGGTGGCGTACGGCCGGTGGCTGCACACCCAGGGCGGACCGCCCGTGGCGCGGGACGGGTGGCTGCTCGACGTGCCCGCGCTGCACGACCGCCGCGCGCCCGGCACCACGTGCCTCACCGCGCTGCGCTCCGGCGTGCTGGGCACCGTGGAGGCCCCGATCAACGACTCCAAGGGGTGCGGCGCGGTGATGCGCGCGGCGCCGGTGGCGTTGTGGTCGGACGACGTCCGCGAGGTGTTCGAGCTGGCCACGGCGGTCGGCGCGCTCACCCACGGCCACCCCAGCGGCTACCTGTCGGCGGGCGTGCTGGCGGTGCTGGTGCAGCAGGTGCTGGCGGGCGTGCCGCTGCCGTCCGCGGTCGACGTGGCGCGCGCCGAGCTGGTCACGTGGACCGGTCACGAGGAGCAGCTGGGGCTGCTCGACCTGGCCGTCGAGCTGGGCACGGGCGGGGTGCGGCCGACGCCGGAGGTGATCGAGACGGCGCTGGGCGGCGGCTGGGTCGGCGAGGAGGCGTTGGCGATCGCGGTGCTGACCGCGTTGGCCGCGCGGGACCTGGCGGACGGGCTCCTGCTGGCGGTCAACCACTCCGGTGACAGCGACTCGACCGGCGCGCTGTGCGGGAACCTGCTGGGCGCGCGGGACGGCGTCGAGGCCATCCCCGGGCACTGGCTGGGTGACTTGGAGCTGCGCGAGGAGATCACGCGGCTGGCGGACGAGGCCGTGACGGCGTTCGCGCGGTGACGCCCAAGGTTGACGCCCAAGGTTGACGCTCGGGGTTGACGTTCGACGTTGACGCTCGGGGTTGACGCTCGGCGGTCGGCGTTCGGAGGGGTGACGTGCCGGACGGGCTGGTTCGCGACCCGCCCGGCACGTCGCGGTGTCAGCTCAGGACCAGGGACAGCCCGTAAGCGGACAGGATCGGGTTGACCTCCTGGTAGAAGGTGACGCCGCCGGACGAGCAGTTGCCCGAGCCGCCCGAGGTCACGCCCTGGGCCTGGTTCGAGCTGAGCCACGAGCCGCCGGAGTCGCCGGGCTCGGCGCACACGGTGGTCCGGGTCAGGTTGTAGACGACGCCCTGCGGGTAGTTGACCGTCTGGCCGCGGGCGACGATCGAGCCGCACCACATGCCGGTGGTCGAGCCGGAGCGGCAGATGCCGGAGCCGACCGGCACCTGCGCCGAGCCGCGCACGTAGTACCAGTAGCCGTCGTAGCCCTCCATGTAGCCCCAGAGGTTCACGCCGGCGTTGGTGCGCACCCACGCGTAGTCGTAGCCGGGGAAGTACGAGCCCGCGAACGACCCGAGCACGGCGCCGTTGCCGTCGCTGGCGGTGTTGCCGGGACGGCCGCAGTGGCCGGCCGTGACGAACCCGCCGTGGACGGCGAACCCGATCGAGCAGCGGCCGGCGTAGTTGATCCAGTACGGCCAGCCGCCGACGACGTCGGCCAGCGGCCGGGGCGAGTGGTCCTCCTCCACGACGCGCACGGAGCCGTGGGTGGCCTTCGCCCGGTCCACGAACGCGCGGGCGGCGTGGTCGAGCTCGGTGCGGTTGACGGTCACGACCACGGTGTTCGTGCGCACGTCGACGTACCAGCCGTTGACCGCGGCGGGCGCGGCCTTGCCGGCGAGGCGGTCGAGGCCCGCCTTGGCGGAGTCGAGGTCGGCCAGCGTGTGGACGGCCGGGACGACCTTGACGTCGAGCGCGGGCGCGGTGGCGCCCACGGCGGCGACGACCAGCTCACCCGACCGCTCGTCGAACCAGCTGCCGGCGTAGGCGGAGCCGAGCACCTTGCGCGCGACGGTCTCCACGCCGCGTGCCCGCTCCTCCTGGGCGAGGCGGGTGCGGACCTGGTCGGCGGTCAGGCCGAGGTCGCGGCCGAGGGCCTGCGCCATGCCGGCGGAGACGCGGGGCGCGTCGACGGACGACGTCGCGGCGAGGTCGGACGCCGCGGCGGGCAGGGTGGGGGTGGCGAGGCCGAGCGCGAGGACGAGCGCGCCGGCTAATCGGACGACACGGGAACGAGTCACAGGGCAGCCCTTTCACAGGGAGGTGTGCAGGGGGTGCACCGGTCCGGTCCGCCAGGGGTGGTGCACGCGGAGACCCCGGGACCGCCGGCGCCGACAGCCACCGATTCACTCGGTAGCCGTTCACAACGTTACGTTCCAACCGGAACGTTCACACCGGCCAAACGGTTGACCTGCGACGGCCCGTGCTGACCGGGACGGGTGACGACGGCGGCGAACGCCTCACACCGCGGCGGCCGGATGCACGCACACGTACGCGAAGTGCGGTCAACGTCGTGCGCGACAAGGCATGCGCGACAAGGCGTGGGGAAGCGGTGGACGAAACCGGCGTGACCCGGGGGCGTCCTGGGCGAGCGGGATCGTGACCTGGGGGCCTTCCGGGCGACCGGGATCGCAACCCGGCGACGGGCCTAGGACTGGGTGGACGTGTCGCCGCGCAACTGGGCGCGCAGCTTCTCGCGCTCGGCGCGGCGCGCGGCCTGCCTGGCTTCGAGCCCTTGGGCGACCCGGGTGCGCAGGCCGGGGAACGCGAACAGCGACAGCGGCAGCGCCACGACCACCCCCACGGCGAGGGCGACCAGCAGCGGCACGTTCACGAGCACGAGCAGCGCGGTGACCGCGGCGACCATGCCCAGGCGCGCGCAGATGTAGAGCGTCACATCACGACCCAGGTGCACGGTTACCCAGGTTACGCGTCCCCCGCGGGGTCGACCGCCGCGGTGTTCGGCCTGCCCTCGAACCGGGTCGACAGCACCACGGTGGTCCGGGTGCGCGCGACGCCCGGGATGCGCCGCAGCCGGCCGAGCGAGCGCTCCAGGTCGTCCACCGTGGCGACCCGGACCTTGACGATGAACGACTCGTCGCCCGCGACCCGGTAGCACGACTCCACCTCGACCAGCTCGGCCAGCGAGACGGCCAGCTCGTCGTCGTCCGCGGTGTCGGTCGGGTGGATGCTGACCAGCGCGGTCACGCCGAGGCCGACGGCGCTCGGGTCTACGACGGCGTGGTAGCCGACGATCACACCGGTGGCTTCCAGCTTGCCCACCCGCTCGTGCACGGCGGAGGCCGAGAGTCCCACCTTGCGCCCCAGGTCGGCGTAGGTGGCCCGGCCGTTCTCGCGCAGGGCGGCGATGATCTGGCGATCAAGAGCGTCCACCGGTCACAGGGTAGGTCACGCGCCGCGATGTCCGAACCGCGCGCTTCGTCCCTTACTACCTCTTTACCATCACCCAAGCGTTCGAGTACCCGAAGGGTGTGATGCCACGATGCGTCCGGTACGTCTGTTCACCATCGGGGAGGATGACCGTGAGCGTGACGCAGGGACAACCGGGGGAACGGCTGCTCACACCTGGTGAGGTGGCCAACCTGTTCCGGGTCGACCCCAAGACCGTCACCCGCTGGGCGACCGCGGGTCGCATCGGCTCCATCCGCACGCCCGGCGGCCACCGCCGGTTCCGCGAGTCGGAGGTCCAGGAGCTGCTGACCCAGTTGACCACGGAGGCGACCGAGCCCGTCCGGCACTGAGCGGGCTGACACTGGGCGGTCCGGCGCTGAGCGGTCCGGCGGCGGCCCGATCCGGCGGCGGCCGAACCCGTTCGGCGCCGCCGACGTGCACCTCCACGACACGGGTAATCTCGTGGCAAAGGAGGTGGCGACCATGCTCTACCTGCTCGCGGTGATCGGTGCGCTCACCATCGCCGTGCTGCTGTGGCGTGCGTTCGGACCGGATCGGGTCAACACCGCCCCCAGCCGTCGTTTCGTGGCGCCGGACGACGATCCCGATTTCCTGCGCAAGCTCGGTGAGCAGCGCAAGAAGAAACCGGACGACGAAGAGTGACGTGACGGGGCCTCTCGACGAGGCCCCGCCGTCACGAACGGGTGGGGAAGTCGTCGGCCACGGTGGCGGCGAGTTCCAGCAGCGCCAGCCGGGTCTCGGGGCCGAGCTTGTCGAGCTCGATCTCCGCGCCCTCTTCGAGGTGCGAGTCGAACGGGATGCGCACCACCGCGCGGCAGCGCTGGGAGAAGTGCGCGGCCAGCTTGTCCAGGTCGACCTTGCCCGAGCCCGGCCGCACCGAGTTGATCACCGCGACGGACTTCGCGACCAGGTCCCGGTAGCCGTGGGCGTCCAGCCAGTCCAGCGTCGCCGCCGACGTCTGCGCGCCGTCCACCGAGCCGGACGACACCAGCACCAGCGAGTCGGCCTGGTCCAGCACGCCCTTCATGGCCGAGTGCATCAGGCCGGTGCCGCAGTCGGTCAGGACGATGTTGTAGAAGAGCTCCAGCAACGCGACCGTGCGCAGGTAGTCCTGGTCGCTGAACGCCTCCGACACCGCCGGGTCCTGTTCGGACGCCAGCACTTCCAGCCGGCTGGGCGACTGGGACGTGTACGCGCGGACGTCGCTGTACCGGGTGATCTTCGAGGCGTCGCGCAGCAGGTGCCGGACGGTCGCCGTGGTCTCGCGCGGCACCTTCAGCGCCAGCGTGCCGCGGTCGGGGTTGGCGTCCACCGCGATCACGCGGTCGCCGCGCAGGGACGAGAACGTCGAGCCGAGCGTGGTCGTCGTCGTGGTCTTGCCGACGCCGCCCTTCAGGCTCAGCATCGCGATCTTGTAGCAGCCGCGCAACGGCTGGTTGATGCGCGAGATCAGCTCGCGCCGCCGGACGTCCGCCGGGCTCTCGCCCAGGTTCACCAGACCGCCGGTGACCGTGTGGACCGTCTTGCGCCAGCCGGACTGCGGCGGGCGCTTCGCGCGCTTGATCAGCTGCTGCGACGACATGTCGTTGGCGTTGGCGCGCGGCGGTTGCTGCGGCTGGACGCTCTGCGGGAAGTTGTTGGGGAACCCGCCCTGGTACTGCTGCCCCTGGCCGGGGTACGGACCGGGCTGCTGGCCCTGGACCTGGTACGCGCCGGACTGGCCACCGGACACCTGGTACGCGCCGGACTGCCCGCCCGACACCTGGTACGGACCGGATTGGCCGCCCGACACGGGGTACGGGCCCGACTGGCCACCGGACACCTGGTACGGACCCGACTGGCCGCCCGACACGGGGTACGGACCGGACTGCTGACCGGGGGCCTGGTACTGACCGGACTGCGCCGGGAACCCGCCGGACGGCGGACCGGTCACCGGACCCGACTGCGACGGGTCGAGGTACACCGTCTGGGGATCGACGTAGTGGGCACCCGATCCCGGCTCGACCTGGTAGCCGCCCGACTGGTTCGGGTTGGGCTGCTGCCCCTCCCCTCCGGTCTGCTGCTGCCACGACGGCTCAGGATTCTCGTAGCGACCGGTCACCGCTGGGGTCCTCCCTGAGCGAAGCGGATCGAGACCTCCCCGACCCCACGCGTCCGACGGTAGTCGGCGACCAGTGGTTCCACGACACTGGGTGTGCGCTCACCCACGTGCTCGACGTGGGCGAACGACACCGCGCAAGCCCCGGTCTACGGGATCAGCCGACGCCCGCGTACGAGTGCAGCCCAGTCGTTACGAGGTTGATGAAGAAGAGGTTGAACACGGTCAGCAGGAAGCCGAGCGAGTTCACCCAGGCGGCCGGACGGCCCCGCCACCCGGCGGTGGCCCGCGCGTGCAGGTAGGCCGCGTAGACCACCCACGACACGAACGCCACCGTCTCCTTGGGGTCCCAGCCCCAGAACCGGCCCCACGCCGCCTCGGCCCAGATCGCGCCGCAGATGATGCCGATGGTGAACAGCGGGAACGCGAACACCGTGCTGCGGTAGGCGAGGCGGTCCAGCACATCGGCGGCGGGCAGCTTGCGGAACCGACCGTTGCCCGACGACTTCAGCAGGTACAGGACGCTGGCGACGCCGGGCACCAGCAGCACGCCGCTGGACACGGAGATCACGGAGACGTGCACCACGAGCCAGTACGACTGGAGCGCCGGCTGCACGGGCGCGGCGTCGGCGTACAGCACGGTGCCGCCGAGGAACATCAGGACCACGATCGGCACGAGCACGAACCCGCCGAGCCTGCGCACCGGGAACGTGCGGGCCAGCACCAGCCACGTCACCACGGCCGCGAGCGTCAGCAGCGAGCCGTACTCGTACATGTTGCCCCACGGCGCGCGCTCGGTCGCGAAACCGCGCAGCACCAGGGAAGCGGCGTGCAGCGCCGCGCCGAGGAAGGTCAGCGCCAGGCCCATGCGGCCGAGGCGTTCGGCGCGCGACAGCTCCGGCCGCGTGACCCGGCCCGGCGTCCACGTGCCGTCGGCCTGGACGCCGCCGGTCGGCGTCCCACCGGACGTCGGGGTCCCACCGGACGTGCCGCCCGCCGCGACCAGCTCGCGTTCCCGTGCCTTCTCGGGCCGGGCGAACGCCGCCTCGCACAGGTACAGCACCGCGGCGAGGAAGTAGATCGCCACGGCGGCGCCGTAGGTCCAGTCGCTGTACGTCGCCAGGGTCGCGTTGACCGGCATCAGCTCTCCTCCTTGTAGGCGAGCAGGTCGCGGGAGAGGGAGGTGAACTCCTCGCCGTACCCGGCCTGATCAGTGCGCGCGAGGCCGCCGACCTCGACCACCGTACGCCCGTCCTCGCGCGGCGTCGCCCGGACCCAGATCCGGCGGCGCTTGACGCTCAACGACACGGCCAGGCCCAGGATGACCAGCACGGAGAACACCAGCACCCACACCTGCGTCGGGTCGTGGGACACCTGCAGCGACACCCAGTCGCGGACGCCGTCGAAGCGGATCACGGTGCCGTCGTCGAGCGTCAGCTGCTCGCCCTGCTTCAGGTTCTGCCGGGCGACCTTGGCGAGCTTGCCGTCCTCCACCATCTTGCGGTCGATGGAGAAGATCGACTGGCCGCGGCCGGAGTCGGTGCCGAGGTCGCCGCGGTAGACGTCGATCGCGACCGCCGGGTCGTTCGCCGCCGGGAACGCCGAGTCCAGCAGCTCGCCCCGGAACGCGGCGGTCGGCGCGAGCAGGCCGGTGATCGCGAGCTGGCTCTTGCGGCGCTGCTCGGCGTCCGGCACGTCCGGCGGGTCGAACTTCGTCGCGCCCTCGGACGCCAGCGTGACCTGGTTGACGGGCCGCCACTGGGTGGCGCCGGTGCGGGTCTGGCCGTTGGGGAAGGTGACCGTGAACAGCGGCGTGTAGCCGTGGCCGAGCAGGTAGACCCGGTCGCCCGCGGTGCGCAGCGGGCTGTTGACCTTCAGCGGGTACGGCCGCCACGTGCCGGTCTCCAGGTCCGCGCCGGACTGGTACCGGATGTCGGCGAGGAAGTCCTCCGCCTGGCCGTTGTGCAGGAACGTGGCGTCGAAGTCGTCGACCCGGACGCAGAACTGGCTCAGCTCCGTGCCGTCCACGCGCAGGCCGGGCCGGAACGAGTCGTAGTTGTAGACGCCCGAGTTGCAGAACTGGCCGCCGTTCGACTGGACGATGACCTGGCCCTCGTAGCCGAACATCTTGCCCAGCGCGAACGCCACCAGCAGGCCCAGCAGGGAGAAGTGGAACACCAGGTTGCCGGTCTCGCGCAGGTAGCCTCGCTCGGCGCTGACGGTGCGGGCGCCGTCCGGCTCCTCGGCGGCGACCAGCCGCCAGCCCTTGAGCCGGCGCTCGGCGTGCGCGACGACGGCCTGCGGGCCCACGTCGGTGTCGGCCGCGGCGTGGTGCGGCATGCGGGCCAGGTTGCGCGGGGTGAGCACGGGCTTGGCCCGCATCTGCTTGAAGTACTCCCACGTGCGCGGCAGCAGGCAGCCGACCAGGGAGACGAACAGCAGCACGTACACCGCGGAGAACCAGGCGCTGGCGTACACGTCGAAGAACTGGAGGTCGTCGAGGAACCGGCCCCACCAGCCGCGCTCGGCGATGTACTCGTCCACCTTCTGCGCGTTCAGCGACCGCTGGGGCAGCAGCGCGCCGGGCATCGCGCCGAGCGCGAGCAGGAACAGCAGGGTCAACGCGGTGCGCATGGCCGTGAGGCCGCGCCACGTGTTGCGCAGGAAGGCGAGGACAGCGCTCACTACAACGGCAGTTTCAGGTCGTTGACGACGGCGTCGCGCAGCCAGCCGACGAAGTCGCCCCACAGGCCCGTGACGAGGGCGACGCCGACCGCGATGAGCAGCACGCCGCCGAACACCTGCACCTGGCGGACGTGCGCGCGGAGCCAGCCGGTGGTCCGGACCGCCCAGCGCGCGCCGAGCGCGATGAGGACGAACGGCAGGCCGAGGCCGAGGCAGTAGGCGAGCACGAGCACCGCGCCGCGGGCGGTGGTCGAGCCGACCTCCGTGCCGCGGGCCAGCGCCAGCACGCCGACGAGCGTCGGGCCGAGGCACGGGGTCCAGCCGAGCGCGAACACGCCGCCGAGCAGCGGCGCGCCGAACAGCCCGGCCCTCGGCGTGCGGTGCACGCGGACGTCGCGCTGGAGGGCGGGGACGAGGCCGATGAACACCAGGCCCATGGCGATCGTGATGACGCCGCCGATGCGCTGGAGCAGGTCGCCCTGGAACCAGAACAGGTCGGTCAGCCCGAGCACCACGAACGAGGTCAGGGCGAACACGACCGTGAAGCCGAGCACGAACAGCAGCGCCGCGCCGGCCACCCGCCAGCGACCGGTCTTCGCCCGCTCCTCGCCGGCCACGGCGGGCGCTTCGGCGCCGACCAGCCCCGCGAGGTACGCGAGGTAGCCGGGGACCAGCGGGACGACGCACGGCGAGGCGAACGAGATCGCCCCCGCCAGCACCGCGACGCCGGTCGCGAGCAGGATCGGACCCGAGGTGGCCAGATCGGTCGGGTTCACGGGTCCAGGGTAGGTAGGCCCCACTTGACGCGGTGAACCGGTATCCCTTATGGGCGACCCACATCACAGGCGCAGACAGGTGACCCCTGGGTGACCACCCGGTGGTCCAGGTGGTCACGGACGGACTGGGTTACCCGTCCGAGTGAATGTTTAAACCCGACCATCCGCCCTAGTGGGTGAGCAGCCCACTTCATAGCGTGACGTCATGCGCGCACACCGGCTGACCTTGCCCGCGCTGGCCGTCGCCTTCGCCGTCGTCGCCGCCCCCCTGCCCGGCGGCGCCGCGGAGGCCGACCTCGAGTGGGTGGAGGTCTTCTCGCCGGACGGCACGATCACGCAGACCGCCGTCCCGCGCGCGGTCGAGGCCAGGGCGGCGGAGGCCGCCCTGGTCGCCGACGTCGTGCCGGTGCAGGAGACCGGCGCGCCCGACCAGCGGTTCGACCTGGTCTTCGTCGGCGACGGCTACACCGCCGACGACCTGGACGACTACCACGCGCACGTCGTGGGCAAGTGGGCCGAGCTGTCCGCCGTGGAGCCGTTCAAGTCCTACAAGGAGTACTTCAACGTGTGGCAGGTCGACGTCGTGTCCGCCGAGTCCGGCGTCGACCACGACCCCGCCCTCGGCTCCGCCCGCGACACCGCCCTGGACATGGGCTTCTTCTGCCAGGGCCGGGACACCCAGACCGAGCGCCTGCTGTGCGTGAACCAGACCAAGGCCGCCCAGTTCGCCGCCCTCGCGCCGCAGGCCGACCAGGTCGTCGCGCTCGGCAACACCGCCAAGTACGGCGGCGCGGGCGGCGGCGTCGCGACCGCGGCCGGCGGCAACGAGCAGGCCGGGCAGATCGCCGTGCACGAGCTGGGGCACTCGATCGGCGGGCTCGCCGACGAGTACGACTACCCGTACGACCGGTACAGCGGCGCCGAGCCGACCGAGGTCAACGTGACCGCGGACCCGACCGGCGCGAAGTGGTCCGCCCACCTCGGCCAACCGTCCCCGGACGGCGGCGTGGTCAGCGCGTTCGAGGGCGCGCGGTACCACCGGCGCGGCCTGTACCGGCCCACCGAGGACTCGATCATGCGCACGCTCGGCCGCGAGTTCAACCTCGTCGGCCGGGACGCGATGACCGCCGCGCTCCGGGCGAAGGTGCCCGAGCTGCGCTGACGGCTCACGCCTCCGCGGACAGCTCCTTCACCAGCGGCAGCAGGTCGGACGCGATCACGCCGCCCAGGAACGCCGCCGCCACGCGGTGCTGCTTGTCCAGCACGAACGTGGACGGCACGGTGTTCGGCGGCAGGCCCCGGAACGACAGCATCGCGCGCCCCGACTCGTCGTAGATCGACGGGTAGCTGAGCTGCCGGTTCCGCATGAAGTCGCGCGGGCCCTCGGTCGAGTTCTCCTTGACGTCGACGCCGAGCACCTGCACGCCCAGCGGTCCCGCCTCGTCCTGCACCTTCTGCAGCTCCGGCGCCTCCGTGCGGCACGGCGGGCACCACGCGCCCCAGATGTTGACGACCACGACCTTGCCCGCGTAGTCGTCCAGCGAGATGGTCTTGCCGTCCTCCATGAGGCTCGGCCCGGTGAGGCCCTTGATGCCCTTGCGCTCGTCGCCGTCGTAGCGGAGCTTCGTCTCGCCGTTGGGCGCGACGAGCTGGAACTCCCCGCCGGCCACCACCGCGTCGTCACCGGTCGTGCACGCCGTGAGCGCCAGCAGCGCCGCCACCAGCGCCGCGACCGCGGTCCGCGCCCTCATGCCCCGGTCACCCGCGGGCTCGTCGCGCCGACCGGCTCGGTGTAGACCACCCGGACCAGCTGCTCGCCCTCGAACACCAGGCTCGTCAACGACGCCAGCGAGCACTCGCGGCGACGCGGGTCGTGCCACATCCGCTTGCCCTCCAGGAACCGGCGCAACGTCCAGATCGGCAGCTGGTGCGACACGCAGACGGCCTCGTGGCCCTCCGCCGCCAACCGGGCCCGCTGCACCGCGCCGAGCATCCGGTGCGCGATCTCCAGGTACGGCTCACCCCACGACGGCCGGAACGGGTTCACCAGCTTCGGCCAGTGCGACGGCGAGCGCAGCGCGCCGTCGCCGACGGCCACCTTCAAGCCCTCGAACTGGTTGTCCGCCTCGATCAGCCGCTCGTCGGTGGCCAGCTCCAGCCGGTGCGAGTCGGCGATCGGCGACGCGGTCTGCTGGGCCCGGTCCAGCGGCGACGCCACGACGTGGACGATGTCGTGGTCGGCCAGGTGCTCGGCCACCGTCAACGCCTGCTTCTGGCCCCGCTCGGAGAGCTTGAAGCCGGGCAGGCGGCCGTACAGGATGCCGGTCGGGTTGTGGACCTCGCCGTGCCGCAGCATGTGGACGACGGTCCGGGTCCCGCCGCCCGGAGGGGTGTTCCGGCTCACCGTGTCGCCTCCGGCCGTGTCGCCCCAGCGGCGGCGCGCGCGGCGTGCGGCAGGGCGTCCGCGATCACGTCGAAATCAGCGTCCGTCATGGCGGCGTTGACGAACCACGCCTCGAACGCGCTCGGCGGCGCGTACACGCCGCGCTCCAGCAGGGCGTGGAAGAACGGCGGGAACCGCCACGTCTCGGCGGCCTGCGCGCCCGCGTAGTCGGTGACCTCGTCGCCGGTGAAGAACACGCTGACCAGGTTGCCCGCGAACTGGACGCGGTGCCGGACGCCCGCCTCGGTGAGCGCGGCCGTGAACAGCGCGCCCAGGCGCGTGGCGTTGGCGTCCAGCGTGCGGTAGACGTCGTCCGTCGCGGCGCGCAGCGTGGCCAGGCCCGCCGCCACCGCGACCGGGTTCCCGGAGAGGGTGCCCGCCTGGTAGACCGGGCCGGCCGGGGCGAGCTTCGCCATCACGTCGGACCGGCCGCCGAACGCCGCCGCGGGCAGGCCGCCCGACATGACCTTGCCAAACGTGTACAGGTCGCCCTCGACGGCCTCGATGCCGTACCAGCCGGCGCGGGACACGCGGAACCCGGTCATGACCTCGTCCATGACGAGCAGCGCGCCGTTGGCCCGGCACAGCTCCTTCAGCTCGGCGTTGTGCTTCGGCGCGATCGCGCCCATGTTGCCCGCCGCGGCCTCCGTGATCACGCAGGCGATCTCGCCGTCGTGCTCGGCGAACGCCCGCCGGACGGCCTCGATGTCGTTGTACGGCAGCACGACGGTGTCCGCGGCCTGCGCGCCGGTGACGCCCGGCGACGTCGGCAGGCCCAGCGTGGCCACACCCGACCCGGCCTGGGCGAGCAGCGCGTCCACGTGGCCGTGGTAGCAGCCGGCGAACTTGACGACCTTGCGCCGCCCGGTGAACCCGCGGGCGAGCCGGATCGCGCTCATCGTGGCCTCGGTGCCCGAGTTGACGAGGCGGACCTGGTGCACGGGCGCGACCCGGTCGATGATCTCCTCGGCGAGCTCGATCTCGCCCTCGGTCGGCGTGCCGAAGGACAGGCCGTGCACGGCCGCCGCGCGCACCGCCTCGACCACGTCCGGGTGGGCGTGCCCGAGGATCATCGGGCCCCACGACGACACCAGGTCGACGTACCGGTTGCCGTCGGCGTCCCACAGGTGCGGGCCCTCGCCGCGGACCATGAACCTCGGCGTGCCGCCGACCGAGTGGAAGGCCCGGACCGGGGAGTTCACGCCACCGGGGATCACCGCCGTCGCGCGCTCGAACAGTTCCTGGGATCGCGTCGCTGTCACGGGGTCCAGTCTCACACGTCGGGTTCCTCGACCTGCTCCCGACCACGGGTGCGCACGGCGAGCAGGGTCTGGCGCAGGGCGTCGAGCAGCAGCACGCCGGCCGCCGTGGCCAGGGCCGCGGACGCGCCGATCCAGTTGCCCCTGAGCCGGGTCGACTCCAGCGGCGCGCGCCCGTCCACCGGGTAGCTGTAGTGCACGACACCCCGGTTCCAGCACCACACCGCCGCCGCGACGAGCAGCGCGGCGAGCACCACCTCCCCCACCGCGATGAGCCCCCGCTTCGGCTGGTGCAGCGCGGGCACGGCGGGGTCCGGCTCGGTCTCGGTGTCGACGGTGGCCGCAGTCACGTCCTCAGCTTCTCACGCGCCGGGTCCGGACCGCGCGTCACCACGCGCCGTGAGCAGCTTCGCCAGTTCGGCGCGCAACGCGTCCGCGTCCCGCGCCCAGCCCGTCACCACCGTGCCGTCGACGAGCCGGATCGGCACCGCCTCGGTGCCCCGCGGCACGTCCCAGCCGCCGCCCAGCACCTTCGCGCCGGCCCGGGGCTCCACGCCGGCGACCTCGGCGACGTCCCGGACGGCCAGCTCCTCCCGGCCCTGGTGCAGGGCGACGGGCGTGAGGCGCACGCCGTGCAGGCGCCGCCGTCCCTGCACCCACAGCGCCGTGGGCAGGGCCAGCAGCAGCGCCACCACGATCCACAGGGACGGCCGCACGGAGCCCGTCACGGCCTCGACCACCACCCCGCAGAGCGCGAACAGCGGGCCCCACAGCAGGGGCCACCAGGACGCGCCGGGCTCGGCGTACAGGGTCGGCTGGTCCACTACCCCACGTTCCCCGCGAAGTAGTGCCTGGTCCCCGGCAGGAAGCTGAACACGGCCGCCACCGCGGGCAGCACCAGCCGCGCCACGATCACCACCCACGACAGCACCTCGGTGTCGCCGTCCCGGGCCGCGACGATCGCGGTGGCCAGGGCCAGGACCCCGATCACCATGGACACGCCGCACAGACCGACCCGCGCGTGGTAGCTGCCGTTCAGGAAGAGCACCGCGGCCCACACGCCGGCGATCGCGACGCAGCCGGTGAAGAAGAGCGTCATCACCGTCCCGAACCAGGGGACGAACCCGCCCTCGGCGATCGACCGCAGCACCGTGCCCAGCGGCCACGACAGGGCCGCCAGCACCCAGAACGTGAACGCCACCATGACCACGCGGGGCCGGGCGACGGCCGTCGTCAGGTGGTCGACGCTGCGCATCTGCCCGGGGTACGCGGGCTGGGCCGACTGGTGGTGCGGCCCGGCCTGCGGGTACCGCGGCTGCGCCGGCGGGTAGTGCACGGGCTGCACCGGCTGCCCGTACGGGTCGAACGGCGGCGCGCCGAACGCCTGCCCCGGGAAGGGCTGACCCGAGGAAGGCTGACCCGGGAACGGCTGGCCGGGGGACGGCTGACCCGGGAACGGCTGACCCGGAAGGGGTCGCCCAGGAGGCTGTTCGGGCGGCGGCTGGGTCATCTCGTCACCGACTCACGTAGGCGTTGGACGGCGGCAGGAACATCGTCACCAGGCCGAGCAGGCACGCCGCGAGGTGCGCCAGCGACCACCCGAAGCCCACGCCCCAGTGCACGTACGGCATGTCGCCGGAGGCGAACATCAGCAGCACCAGCAGCGCGAACACCACGCCGAACCCGCCCAGCACCGCCAGCAGGACGCGGGCCCAGTTCCGCCCGGACCGCAGCTTGAACGCGGCGATCACGTACGGCACGGACAGCACCGCGAACCCGAACAGGACCATGACGGGCACGAACCGCGCGATGAAGGACGCGCCGGTGGGGGTCACCGGGTCGCCCTGGGCGACGGAGTCGCGCTCGATGTCGGCGGCCAGCAGGTCCAACCCCGTGTACATCAGGCCCGGCAGCACGAGCACCACCAGCACCGAGCCCGCGATCCAGGACCAGAACGCGCCGGTGATCGTCGCCGGACGGGGCAGCGGCACGTCACGTCCGTCCGCCGACGGCATCGGCGCGGGCCAGCCGTGACCGGGTGGCAGGGGCGCCTTCGGCTCTCCCGGCAGGTGGACCTGGTGGTAGGGCGAGGCGAACGGGTCGGGCTCGGACATGTGCTCTCCGCAGGGACTAGTGCTGCTTCACCCACTGTGCCGTACCGGGGAGCCACGTGAGCGCCAAACCGGCGGCCAGGAGCAACAACGTCACCAGGTTCACCGCGCTCGCGCCCGGCAGCACGATCCACAGCACGTGCAGCACGGCGACACCGGTGAGCACGCCCCGCGCCCACCGCCTGCCCCGCTTCAGCAGCCAGCCGAACAGGCCGTAGCCCACCGCGAACCCCACCGCGACGACGGTGAGCTGGGTGAGCAGGGCGGTCACGACCGCCGGGTCGTCGCCCGCGCGCCGGGCCGCGTCCTCCAACGAGCCCCGGCGCAACCACAGGTACGCGTTGGTGAGCAGCACGAACGCGCCGAGCGCGAACCAGGTGCCCACCGCGGCACGCACCACCGAGGGTGGCTGCGCGGTCATCCGGCCCGCTTGACGGCGTCGAAGTGCTGCTTGGTGGCGGGCAGGTGCAGCGTCACCATCGCCACGGCCACGACCAGGCCGGTCAGCAGGCCGAGCAGGGAGAAGCCCAGCACGTTGTAGACGAACACGAGCGCGCCCAGCACGGTGAGGGCGACCCGAGCCCACCCGCGGCCGGCTCGCGCCTTGACCGCGAAGAACGCCAGCAGACCGCCCATGACCAGGCCGAGGACGAGCAGGAACAGCAGGGACGCGGTCACCGCGGCCTGGAACTGCTCCTCGGTGAGGCCTTGCGTGCCGCCGGCGCGACGGGCGGCTTCGGTGGCCGACTCGCGCTGGGTCATCACCAGCAGGGACGTCAGGGCGACCAGGGCCGCGGCCGTGATCCACAGCCAGAAGGACAGGCGCAGTTCCTTGGGCTCCGACAGCGCTTGCGGCGCCTCGGGGGGACCGCCGGCCTGCCCGTACCCGCCCACCGGGGGCGACCCCGGCGCGTACGGCTGCTGCGGTGGCAGGTGCTCGGGGTCCTGAGGGGTCGTCACGCCCGAAAACGCTAGGGCGGGCGGGGTCCGCTGTCCACCGCGACAGGCGGTGGACAGCGGACCTGTGACCTCGTGGGGTCAGCTGGCCTTGAAGTAGTAGTTCGAGTCGGACTTGAACATGAACACGATGGCCCCGATGATCGCGACCAGCGAGACGACCACGAACAGCGCCTGGAGCACGCCGAGGAAGCCGATGCTGAACAGGATGCCGATCAGGAGCAGGCTGAGCAGGTTGCCGATGACGGCCAGGCCACCCAGCACGGTCAGCAGGATGCGGGCCCAGTTCGCGCCCTTGCGCATCTGCATGACGACCAGGATCCACACCACGGTGAGGATGAGGCTGAAGACCGTGCCGCCGTAGCTGGGCTCGACGGACGTGGCGGGCAGGCCCGCCGCCTCCAGGGTCTCCCGCGCGATCTCCTCGGCGGTCAGGAAGCTGATCAGGTTGCTGATGATGCCGATACCCGCGGCGACCAGCCACAGCATGTACGCGGTGTCGACCGACTTCGGCCGGGCGGGCGCGCGCAGCTCGCTCTCGTTCAGCGGCGGCGCGGACGGCGGGTAGCCGCCGGGCTGCTGCGGGTAGCCGCCGGGCTGCTGCGGCTGGCCGCCCTGGTTGTACGGGTCGTTCGGAGTGGTCATGCGAGGGACCGTAGGAGTGATACGGGTTCCCGTCGACCGGAAATCACAATCCGTTAGCTACCTGTGGTGGCTTCGCGCTGACCGAACGCACTGATCTGAAATACCCGGAAACTGATGGCAAGTACATCAAGACGACCGCCACGCCGTCGATGACCATCGTGACCACGCCGAACGCGAGGTCGACCGGGCTCACGACCAGGCCGAACGCCGTCGCGAACCCGGAGCCCACGGCGATGAGCCGGACGAAGCCGAGGAAGATCCCGGCGCCCGCCAGCACGGTCAGCAGCACCCGCGCCCAGTTCCGCCCGGACGCCATCCGGTTCGCCAGCAGCGTGTACACCAGCACCAACGCCGCGGCGATGAGGAGGCCGAACACGATGCCGCCGGTCGCCGCCGCGTCCAGCTCGTCCTGGCCCAGCTCCGGCTGCCGCGCGCGCAGCTCGCGGATCAGCATCTCCCGGTCGGACAGCTGCACCAGGAACCGGGTCATGCCGACCACGGCGCTGAGGACGAACAGCCACCGCGCCAGGTCGATCAACTTCGGCGGCACGGGCTTCGGCGGCTTGGACTTCTTCGGCGAGGTCATCGGCGAGGTCATCCGCGGTCCAGCCAGCCCGCCGCCTCGACGGCCCAGTAGGTCAGCACGACGTCCGCGCCGGCCCGCCGGATCGACGTGAGCGTCTCCAGCACGGTCCGCTCGCGGTCGATCCACCCGTTGCGGGCGGCGGCCTCGACCATCGCGTACTCGCCGGAGATCTGGTACGCGGCGACCGGCACGTCCGACACCTCGGCGACGGCCTTGACCACGTCCAGGTACGGCAGCGCGGGCTTGACCATGACCATGTCCGCGCCCTCGGCGAGGTCCAGCGCGACCTCGCGCAACGCCTCGCGGACGTTCGCCGGGTCCTGCTGGTAGGTCTTGCGGTCGCCCTGGAGCTGCGACTCGACCGCGTCCCGGAACGGCCCGTACAGCGCCGACGCGTACTTGGCGCTGTAGGCGAGCACGCCGGTGTCGGTGTGGCCGGCCTCGTCCAGCGCGGCGCGGATGAACCCGATCTGGCCGTCCATCATCCCGCTGGGGCCGACCACGTGGGCGCCCGCGCGCGCCTGGGCCACGGCCATCTCGCCGTAGACCTCCAGCGTGGCGTCGTTGTCCACGGCGCCGTCGGGGGTGAGCACGCCGCAGTGGCCGTGGTCGGTGAACTCGTCGAGGCAGCAGTCCGACATGAGCACGGTCGCGTCGCCCAGCTCGGACCGCAGGTCGCGCAGCGCCGCGTTGAGGATGCCGTCCGGATCGGTCGCGCCGGACCCGACCGCGTCGCGCTCGGCGGGCACGCCGAACAGCATCAGCCCGCCGACGCCCGCCTGCACCGCCTCGACCGCGGCCTTGCGCAGCGACTCGCGGGTGTGCTGGAGGACGCCCGGCATGCTCTTGATCTCGGTCGGCGCGTCCGCGCCCTCCTTGACGAACATGGGCAGCACGAGCTGGCGCGGTCGCACGGTCGTCTCGCTGACGAGGCGGCGCATGGCCGGCGTGGTGCGCAGGCGGCGGGGGCGGTGGGCTGGGAACACGGCGGTACTCCCTGGAACGAGGTCGGGGCCGCCACGAAGGCGGCCCCGACTCACTTCGAGCTTCTTACGAGCGGCGCAGGCGCTTGGTCTTGCGCGGCGGCGGCAACGCGCCCTCCGCCCGCAACCTCGCGGCGTGCTGCGCCAGGGCGTCCACCAGGGCCGGGACGTTGGCGTCCTCGGGCTGCACGTCGACCCGGAGGCCGAACTCGCGCGCCGTCTCCGCCGTCTGCGGCCCGATGCACGCCACCAGCGTGCGGGCGTGCGGCTTGCCCGCGATGCCGACCAGGTTCCGGACCGTGGACGACGAGGTGAAGCACACCGCGTCGAACCCGCCGGACTTGATCATCTCGCGGGTGTCCGCGGGCGGCGGCGCCGCCCGGACGGTCCGGTAGGCCGTCACGTCGTCGATCTCCCAGCCGCGTTCCCGCAGGCCCGCCGCCAGGGTCTCGGTGGCGATGTCGGCCCGCGGCAGCAGCACCCGGTCGACCGGGTCGAGGATGTCGTCGTACGGCGGGAAGTCGGCCAGCAGGCCCTCGGACGACTGCTCGCCGCTCGGCACGAGCTCGGGGATGATCCCGAACGAGCGCACCTTCGCCGCCGTGGACTCGCCCACGCAGGCGATCTTCACGCCGGAGAACGCGCGGGCGTCGAGCCCGAACTCGCGGAACTTCTCCCACACCGCGCGGACGGCGTTCGTCGACGTGAACACCACCCACTGGTAGCGGCCGTCGACCAGGCCCTTCACCGAGCGCTCCATCTGCGCCGGGCTGCGCGGCGGCTCGACCGAGATGGTCGGCACCTCCACCGGGATCGCGCCGTGCGAGTGCAGCCGGTCGCTCATCGCGCCCGCCTGCTCCTTCGTCCGCGGCACGAGCACGCGCCAGCCGTACAGGGCCCGCGACTCCCACCAGGACAGCTTGGGACGACCGGCGACCGCGGCGCCGACCGTGACGACCAGCGGGCCGCCCAGGTCGCCCGCGTCGGCGGCGAGCGAGGCCAGCGTGGTGTCGACGGTGCGCTGGCCGAAGCCGGTGCCGTCGCACGTCACCGCGACCGGGGTCTGCGGCGCCACGCCGTTCTCGACCAGCGAGGACGCGGCCTCCGCGAGGTGGCCGCCGGTGGCGTGCAGCACGAGCGTGCCGGGCGCGGCGGCGAGGCCGGCCCAGTCCACGACACCGCGGACGTCGGCCTCGGTGTGCACCGCGCCCAACGCCACCCCGGCGTAGGCGGGCACCGCGGTGCCGGCGGGCACGCCCGGCACCACGTCGAACGCGATCGTGGTGCGGGAGACGGCCTGCGCCTCCTTCACCACCGAGTCCTGGGTCAGCGGGTCACCGGCCACCAGCCGCACCACGGCGTGGCCGTTCTTCGCCTCGGCGACCAGGTCCTTCGCCACGTCGGCGGGGTCGCCCACGGCGGGCCGGACCTCGACGCCGTCGGGTACCAGCGCCACCACCTCGGCCGGGACGTCCGGGTCCGTGACCACCAGCTCCGCCTTGTGGAGCAGGTCTCGGGCCCGGACCGTGAGCAGCCCGGTGTCGCCCGGACCTGAGCCGACGAACGCGACTCGGCCGGGGGTCTTGCGTGCGCGGGTCATCAGGGCACTCCCCATCAACTACGCCCCGCCGGCGACGCGGTGGCGTGGCCGGAGAGGTCGAGCAACTCGGCGGCCAGCGCGCGGCCGAGTTCCTCTGCTGCGGTCAAGTCACCGGTGGCGGACGCACGGAGGAGGTCGCCGTCCTCCGTCGCCATGACCCCGCGCAGGGACAGGCGGAGAACCACGTCCCCCTCGTCGCTGAGGTCTTCCACCACATCGGCCAGTGCGCCGACCGGCGCGCTGCAACCCGCTTCGAGCGCGGCCAACAAGGCGCGCTCGGCGGCGACAGCGGCCCTGCTGGCCGAATCGTCCAGAGTGGACTGGAGCAGGTGCTCGGTGTCGACGTCGTCGACCCGGCACTCCACTGCGAGGGCGCCCTGTGCGGGCGCGGGGAGCATCTGGATGGGCTCCAAGGTCTCGGTGATCTCGGCGGTGCGGCCGAGGCGGGCGATGCCGGCGCGGGCCAGCACGACGGCGTCCAGCTCGCCGTCGGCCACCTTGCGGATGCGGCTGTCGACGTTGCCGCGCAACGGGACGACCTCGATGCCGAGGCCGAGCGCGTCGAGCTGCGCGGCGCGGCGCGGCGAGCCGGTGCCCACCTTCGCGCCGGTGGGCAGTTCGCCCAGGGTCAGGCCGTCGCGGGCGACCAGCGCGTCGCGCGGGTCCTCGCGGGGCGGCACGGCGGCCAGCGACAGGCGCGGGTCGCGGGCGGTGGGCAGGTCCTTGTACGAGTGGACGGCCACGTCGATCTCACCGTTGGCCAGCGCGTCGCGCAGCGCCGAGGTGAACACGCCGATGCCGATCTCGGCGATGGGGGCGGACGAGCGGTCGCCCGGGGTGGAGATCGTGACGATCTCCACGTCGGCGCCCGCCGCGCGCAGCGCGTCGGCCACGTGGCCGGTCTGCGCGAGCGCGAGGGCGCTGCCGCGGGTGCCGATCCTCAGGGTGCGGTTCACCGCTTCTCACCTTTGGGTTGCGTCGAATGGGGTGTGCTGACGGCGGACGGCGCCTGCGGGTCGAGCCCGAACAGCTCGCGCAGCGCCTCGGCGTAGCCGGCGCCCCCCGGCGCGGCGGCCAGCTCCTTCACCCGCACGGTGGGGGTGTGCAGCAGCTTGTCCACCACCCGGCGCACGGTCTTGGCCAGCTCGTCGCGCACCGCGCCGTCCAGCTCGGGCAGCCGGGAGTCGAGCCGCAGCAGCTCGGCGTCCACGACCTCGGCGGCGCGCTTGCGCAGTGCCGTCACGGTGGGCGTGACCCCGGCCGAGCGCTGCCCGGCCAGGTAGGCGCGGACCTCCTCGGCCACGATCTCCGCCGCGCGCAGCGTGCCCTGCCCGGTCGGGGCGTCGGACAGCCTGCGCTGGAGGGTCTCCAGGTCGACCACGCGGACGCCGTCGAGCAGCGCCGCGGCCGGGTCGACGTCCTTGGGCAGGCCGAGGTCGCAGACGACCAGCGGCCGGTCGGGCTCGCGGTCGCCGATCAGCTCGGCGCCGACGACCGTGCCGACCGAGCCGGTGCAGGCGAACAGCACGTCGGCCTTCGCGATCTCGTCGGACAGCCGGTCGAGGCCGGTCGAGGTGGCGGGGACGCCGTCCGCGCGCAGCGCCGTGGCGAGGCGCGCGCCGTTGGCGGCGGTCCGGTTGGCGATGACGACCTCGCCGATGCCCGCGCGGCGCAGGTGGGCGGCGGCC
>NZ_JBHTLK010000020.1:0-51730 GCF_042678885.1 Saccharothrix hoggarensis | reverse complement strand
CCGGACCAGTACAGCGCCACCGACGACAACGGCAGCAGCAAACGCCTGCCCCGCAGCGGCACACCGGCCGCCGCCGCGCCGACGAGCGTGTCACCGAGCACGGTCAGCGCGGCGGGCGCACGGACGAGTTCCGCGTAGGCCCTCACCCCAGCTCCCGCGCCCAGCGGTGCAGGTCACGGGTCTGTTCGGCGAACCGGTGCTCGTCGCTGCCGAGCGGGTCCTTGAAGAAGAACGCGAGCGCGCCTTGCGCGCCGACCCGGCCGGCGGCGTGCGCGGCGGCCACCAGCCGGGCCAGGTCGAGCACGAGCGGGGCGGCCAGGGCGGAGTCCAGGCCGGTCCACGTGAGTTGCAGGGACATCCGCGCGCCGAGGAACCCCTCGAACGACACGTGGTCCCACGCCGTCTTCCACTCGCCCAGGTCGGGGACGTTGTCGATGTGCAGCGGCGCGGTGACGTCGTCACCGAGCAGCGCGGCCAGACCCCGCGCCTTCGACACCAGCTTGCTGTCCGCGTGCGCCGGGTCCTCCAACGTCGCGCCGTCACCGCCGCCCAGCAGGTTCGTGCCCGACCACGACAGGACCCGCAGTCCCCGCGCCACGAACATCGGCGCGAGCACCGTGCGCAGCAACGTCTCCCCCGTCTTGCCGTCCCGGCCCGCGTAGGGCAGACCCATCCGGTGGGCGAGCTGGTCCAAGGCGGGAAGCACCACACCGGTGGACGGGGTGAAGTCCACGAACGGACACCCGGCGCTCAGCGCCGCGTACGCGGCCACCGAGCTGGGCGGCAGCACGATCCGGGCGGGATCGCGCAGCGCCTGCTCCAGCGCGTCGAGGTCGTCGTGCTCGGGCAGGGCCCGCACCGGTGGTTCCGTGGAGGCGACGTTGACCACCACGACCCGCGCCAGGTCGTGCCGGTCCCGGAAGTCGGTGATGTCGGCCGCCAACCGCTCGATCGCCTCGGCCTGGCTGCCCCGGTGCGTGAGCGGGTCGTAGCCCGGCCGGACCTCCGCGTCCACGGCGTTCAGCCCGTCCGCGATCGCCGACGGCAGGTGGTGCGGCAGCACGCCCGATCCGGCCAGTGCCTCGGCCCGCTTGACCAGCGGCGTGTCCACCACGTCGTGCCCACCGACGACCAGCGAGTCCCACGGCGGCAGGTCCGCTTCGAGCAGTTCGGTGACGCAGCCGACCGGCGGTGCGAGCCCTTCGCGCACCGCCACCAAACCGCTGATCGCCGTGGTGGCGACCGAGCCACGCGCGCCGATCAACCACAGCCCGGTCCTTCGTCGCACCACGGCGTCTCCTCTTCTGGTCGATGGTGGGTCCTGGTCAGGACGCGTCCTGGACGGCACGGGCGCTCGAAGGCGGTGGCTCGGCGTAGGCCCGCAGCAGGGAGTCGGGCTCCAGCCGGTACAGCGACTCCAAGCGGCGGCGGGCGTAGGGGCCCGGGTGTTGCCTGCCGTGTTCCCAACCCCGCACCGAGTCGGTGCTGGTGGCGCACCGCTGCGCCACTTGCGCCTGGGTCAGGCCGTTCCACTGCCGCAGCAGGCGCAGCACCTCCGACAAGTCGCCCTGCCGCCACGTCTCCGGCGAGAGGAACCCGGGTTTGCCGGCCCTGGCCGCTGTCGCCAGCGCGGACACCGACACCTCGTACAAGGCGGCCAACTGCCGGATGGCGGGCCAGGGGGGCACCGCCTCGCCCCGCTCCCAGCCGCGCAACGTGGTGCGCGAGACGCCGAGCAGGTCCGCGACCTTGGCCTGCGAGCAACCGGCCCGCGCGCGCAACCGGGCCAGGTCGCCGCTCAGCCGCACCACGGTCCGCGCGCCGCGTGGCGAGTCGCGCAACGCCCGAACCAGTTCCTCCGGCGTGACACCGAGGCACTCGGCGAGCGGGGCGAGCAGCCGTGCCGGCAGCCTGCTGCCGCCCCTCTCCCAGTTGTAGACCATCCTGACCGTGACGCCCAGGGCGTCCGCGATGTGCCTGGCGGGCACACCGCGGTCCCTGCGGAGTGCCCGCAGCCCACGTCCGGGCAGGGTGTCGTCGATGGACGGGTGTTCCGGTCCTTCGGCGAAGAACGCGGTCACCCGGTCCCGGTCCAGGCGGAGGACTTCCGCGAGCGCGGACGCCAGCACCGGGGCGGGTGTGCGCTGCCGGCGCTCCCAGCGCAACAGGCACGCCGGCGTGACCCCGATCCTCTCCGCCACCTCGCGCGACGTGAGGCCGAGGTGCAGCCGCACGGATCGCAACGAGGACGCGGTCGGCGCACCGATCTCCCTCGGGGGGTGCTCCCCGGAAACGGACACCATCGTCGCCGCCGTCAGTCGCCGCTGGAGAACGCCGCGTCGAAGGAAGCCGCGGGCGCGTCGAAGGCGTGCTTGCGCACGAACTCCAGCGCTTCGGGGGCGCCGAGCAGCCGGTCCATGCCGGCGTCTTCCCACTCGACGCTGATGGGTCCGTCGTAGCCGATGCTGTTGAGCATGCGGAAGGACCGCTCCCACGGCACGTCGCCGCGTCCGGTGGAGACGAAGTCCCAGCCGCGGCGGGGGTCGGCCCACGGCAGGTGGGAGCCGAGGCGGCCGTTGCGCCCGTCGCCGACCTGGCGGCGGGCGTCCTTGCAGTCGACGTGGTAGATGCGGTCGCGGAAGTCCCACAGGAAGCCGACCGGGTCGAGGTCCTGCCACACGAAGTGCGACGGGTCCCAGTTGAGGCCGAACGCGGGACGGTGCCCGATCGCCTCCAACGCCCGGACGGTGGTCCAGTAGTCGTAGGCGATCTCGGACGGGTGCACCTCGTGCGCGAAGCGGACGCCGACCTCGTCGAACACGTCGAGGATCGGGTTCCAGCGGTCGGCGAAGTCGGCGTACCCGGCGTCGATCATCGAGGCCGGCACGGGCGGGAACATCGCGACCGTCTTCCAGATCGACGAGCCGGTGAAGCCGACGACGGTGCCCGCGCCGAGCCGTGCGGCGGCCCGCGCGGTCACCTTCATCTCCTCGGCCGCGCGCTGCCGCACGCCCTCCGGGTCTCCGTCGCCCCAGATGCGGGAGGACAGGATGCCCTTGTGCCGCTCGTCGATCGGGTCGTCGCAGACGGCCTGGCCGGTGAGATGGTTGGAGATCGTCCACACCTTGAGGTCGTGCTTGGCGAGGATCGCGAGGCGGTCGGCGACGTAGTCGTCGTCCTCGGCGGCTCGCCACGGGTCGAGGTGGTCGCCCCAGCAGGCGATCTCCAGGCCGTCGTAGCCCCACTCGCCCGCCAGGCGGGCGACTTCCTCGAACGGCAGGTCGGCCCACTGGCCGGTGAACAGCGTGATCGGACGTGCCATTGGTCTCTCCCAGTGCCGAAGGTCGTCAGACGGCGTGCCAGGTGCGGCTGGCGGAGCTGTCCTCGACGGCGGCCAGGACGCGCTGCACCTGCAGCCCGTCGGCGAACGTCGGGGTCGGGTCGGTGTCCGCGGCGATGGCGCGGACGAGGTCGACGGCCTGGTGGGTGAACGCGTGCTCGTAGCCCAGGCCGTGGCCGGCGGGCCACCAGGCGTCGACGTACGGGTGTTGCGGCTCGGTGACCACGATGCGGCGGAAGCCCGCCACCCCCGCGTCCTCGGTGCCGTCGAAGAAGTGCAGGACGTTCATGTCCTCGAAGTCGAACGCGAGGCTGCCGGCGGAGCCGTTGATCTCGATGCGGATGGCGTTCTTGCGGCCGTTGGCGAACCGGGTGGCCTCGAACGTGCCGAGCGCGCCGCCGGTGAACCGGGCCAGGAACAGCGCCGCGTCGTCCACCGTGACCGGACCGGTCCCGGCCGACGAGGCGGTGCCGGACAGGCCCGCGTGCTCGGCGGCCAGCGGGCGTTCGGTCACGAAGGTCTGCAGCGTCCCGGACACCTCGTGGATGGTGTCGCCGAGGATGAACTGGGCGGCGTCGACGATGTGCGCGCCGATGTCGCCCAGCGCGCCCGATCCCGCCTTCTCCTTCTGCAACCGCCAGGACAGCGGCGCGGCGGGGTCGACGATCCAGTCCTGGAGGTACTGCGCCCGCACGTGGTGGATCCGACCCAACCGGCCCTGCGCGACCAGGTCCCTGGCCAGCGAGATCGCCGGCACGCGCCGGTAGGTGAACCCCACCATCGCTCGCACGCCCTGTTCGGCCGCGCGTTCAGCGGCGTCGGCCATCACCTGCGCCTCCAGGACGCTGTTGGCCAGCGGCTTCTCGCACAGCACGTGCTTGCCCGCCTCCAGCGCGGCGACGGCGATCTCGGCGTGCGTGTCGCCCGGCGTGCAGATGTCGACCACCTGCACGTCGTCGCGGTCCAGCAGCGCCTTCCAGTCGGTCTCGGCGTGCGCCCAGCCGAGGCGGACGGCGGCCGCCTCGGTGCGCGCCCGGTCGCGGCCGCACACCACGGCCATCACCGGTCGCAGCGGAAGGTCGAAGAACCGGGGCGCGACCCGCCACGCCTGGGAGTGGGCGGCTCCCATGAACGAGTGGCCGACCATCGCCACGCCCAGCGCCGGTGTCGTCCCGTCGAGTGTCGTCACAGTGCTCTCCTCACAGCGGTCCGCTCACGCTCAGGACTCGAACGCGGTGGGCAGGTAGCGGTCGACGTTGTCCTTGGTGACGACCGGCGCGAACAGCTCGACCTGACGGGGCACCTCGACCTCGACCAGGTCGCCCAGGCTCTTGCCCTGCACGGCCAGGCGGGCCAGGCGGATGCCGTCGGCGCCCTGGGTGGACGGGTAGACGACGGTGGCCTTGTGCAGGCCGTTGTCGGCCTTGATCTCGCGCATCACGTTGGCCGACCCCGCCCCGCCGATCAGGAAGAACTCACCGCGGCCGGAGTTCTTGATGGCGGCGCTGACGCCGATGCCCTGGTCGTCGTCGTGGTTCCAGATCGCGTCGATGCGCGGCGCGGCCTGCAGCAGGTTCGCGGCGGCCCGCTCCCCGCTCTCCACGGTGAACTCGGCCGCGACCCGGTTGTCCACGTTCAGCCCGCACTCGCGCAGGGCGTCGGCGAAGCCCTTGCTGCGGTCCTGCGTCAACGGGAGCGAGTCGATGCCGGCGATCTCGGCGACGACGGCGTCGGGCTTGCCCTTCAGCTTCTCGCACACGTAGGTGCCCGCCGAGACGCCCATGCCGTAGTTGTCGCCCAGCACGGTCGAACGCGCGGCGAACGGGCTGTCGAACTCGCGGTCGACGTTGATCACCGTGATGCCGGCCTTCATCGCCTTGAGCGCCACCGGGGTCAGCGCCGCGCCGTCGAAGGGCAGCAGCACGATCGCGTCGACCTTGTCGTTGATGAACGTCTCGACCTGGCTGATCTGGAGGTTGACGTCGTTGGTGCCCTCGACGACCTTCAGCTCCACGTCGGAGTACTTCTCGGCCTCGGTCTTGGCGGCGTTGGAGATGGCCGCCATCCAGCCGTGGTCCGCGGCGGGCGCGGAGAACCCGATGACGACCTTCTCGCCGGGCTCGTCGTTGGCGACCCGGGCGCCGCCCTGATCGCCGCTGCCGGCAGCGGGAGCGGGGGTGTTGCCGGTGCACGCGGTGAGCAGCGCTCCCGCGGCGAGCACGGCGAGCAAGGAGGTGGTTCTGGTACGGGACATGGCGGTACTCCTGAAAGGTGGCGGCGGAGAGAGGGGGCGGAAGCGATGCGGTGCGGCGGTCAAGCGCCGCTGCGGCGGGCCAGTCGCTGTTGCAGCAGGACGGCGATGACGATGATCGCGCCCTTGGCGACGGCCTGCGCGGAGATCGAGAGGTTGTTGAGGGTGAACACGTTGGACAGCGTGGTGAAGATCAGGACACCGAACACGGTGCCCGCGATCGTGCCCCGCCCACCCGACAGCAGCGTGCCGCCGATGACGACCGCGGCGATGGCGTCGAGTTCGTAGAGGCCGCCGTGGGTGGAGCTGCCGGTGGTGGTGCGGGCGATGAGCATGACCGCGGCGATGCCGCAGCAGACGCCCAGCAACGTGTAGAGCAGCACGGTGTGCCGCCGCACGTTGATGCCGGCCAGCCGGGCGGCCTCGGGGTTGCCGCCCACGGCGTAGGTGCGGCGACCGAACGTCGTGCGGTTGAGCACCACCCACCCGATGACCGCGACCACGGCGAAGATGATGATCAGGACGGGCACGCCGAGCACCGAGGCGTCGAAGAACGCGGTGAAACCCGGCACGTCCACGATCTGCGTCTTGCGGTTGGACATGATCTCGGCCAGGCCCCGCGCGGCGGCGAGCATCGCCAGCGTCGCGATGAACGCCACGATCCGCCCGTAGGCGATGAGCAGGCCGTTGACCACGCCGCACCCGGCGCCGACGGCCAGTGCGGTGAACACCAGCGCCGACCAGTGGAAGTCCCGTGCCACGGTCTGGGTGGCCAGGGTGGTCGCCCACACCGAGGACAGCGCCACGATCGCGCCGACGGACAGGTCGATGCCCCCGCCGGTGATCACGAACGTCATGCCGATGCTGACCACGCCGATGACCGAGGCCAGACGCAGGATGGTGAGCAGGTTGTCCACGTGCGCGAACCGGTCGCCGGCGGTGATCACGCCGACCAGGCACAGCAGGACCAGGGCGACGACCAGGCCGGTGTTGCGGCCCGCGGCGGACCCGAGCAGCGCGCTCACCCCCCGTCTCGGGGCGCTCCCGGCGGGCGGTCCGCCGGTGCGGGGGGCGGTGGCGGTGGCGGTGTTCTTGTTCATGCGGCGCTTCCTTCCATGACCAGGTCCAAAACCCGGTGCTCGTCCAGCTCATCGGCCGGGCCTTCGTGGACCACGCGTCCTTCCCGCAGCACCAGGACGCGGTCGGACAGGCCGAGGACCTCTTCGACGTCGCTGGACACGACCAGCACGGCCACGCCCCGGTCGGCCAGGTCCCGGATCAGTTCGTAGATCTCGCTGCGCGCGCCGACGTCCACCCCGCGCGTCGGCTCGTCCAGCAGCAGCACCCGGCACTCGCGCAGCAACCACCGGGCCAGCACGACCTTCTGCTGGTTGCCGCCCGACAACGTGCGCACGGCACGGTCCACACCGGACGGACGCACGTCCAACGCCTCCACCAGCTCGGTGGAGCGAACACGTTCGGCGCCGTTGTCCAGGAACCCGAACCGGGCGAACGCGGGCAACGTGGAGACGGTGATGTTGCGGTAGACGGCCTGGTCGAGCAGCAGCCCCTGGCTCTTGCGCTCCTCCGGGCACAACCCGATCCCGGCGCGCACGGCGGCGCCCACCGAGCCGCGCCGCAGGCTCCTGCCGTCCACCTCGACCGTGCCCGAGGAGGACTTGCGGGCCCCGTACACGGTTTCCAGGATCTCCGAGCGCCCGGAACCCACCAGTCCCGCGATCCCGACCACCTCACCGGCGTGGACGGTGAGGTCCACCCCGGAGAACCGGCCCGACCCCGCCAGCCCGCGCACGGTCAGCACGGCGGGCGCGTCGGGAGCGGGCGGCTTGCGCTCGGGGAACACGTACTGCACGTCCCGGCCCGTCATGAGCTTGATCAACTCCGCCGTGCGCACCTCGCGGGCGGGAAGGCCGGTCGCGACGGTGCGGCCGTCCTTGAGGACGGTGACGCGGTCGCCGATCTCGCGGATCTCCTCCATGCGGTGGGAGATGTAGACGATGGCGACGCCCTGGGCGGTCAACTCCCGGATCACCCGGAACAGGGTCCGCACCTCGTCCTGGTCCAGCACGGCCGACGGCTCGTCCATGATCAGCAACCGGCTGTCCCGGGACAGCGCGCGGGCCATGCTGACGATCTGCTGGTTCGCCGCGGACAACCGGCCCACCTCGTGCTCCGGCGGGATGTCGGGGTGCCCGAGGAGTTCCAGCAGCGCACGGGTCCGCTGCCGCGCGACGCCCCGACGCGTGAACCCCGCGGTGGACAACTCATGGCCGAGGAAGACGTTGTCCGCGACCGACAGTCCGGCGACCAGGTCCAGCTCCTGGTGGATGGCCCCGATACCGGTGTCCATCGCGTCCTGCGGGCTACCGAACGAGACCACCTCGCCCCGCCAACGCAGCTCACCCTCGTCGGGGCGGTGCGAGCCCGCCAGCACCTTGATCAGAGTCGACTTGCCCGCGCCGTTCTGCCCGAGCAGGCAGTGCACCTCGCCCGCGCGGACGTCGAAGTCCACCCCGCCCAGCGCGGTGACGCCCGGAAAGCGCTTCACGACGTCCCGGACCGACAGCAGCGGGACCGCATCGGTCGTCATACCGTTTCCTCCTGTGCTACGTCCTCGTGGGCGACGCGGTCTCCACCGATCGGCTCGACGAGGGTGGGGTCCTGAAACACGCGGTCGAGCACCTGCGACGCCCCACCGCGCAGGGAACCGGAGAAGCCGAGCGTCGAGAACGCCACGCGCGTGCCACCCGCGTCGGCGGCGAAGACGTGCCGGCGCAACTCATCGCGCAGGGAACCGGCGATCCACGGCTGCAGGGCGGCGAAGTAGCCGCCCAGCACCAGCAGTTGCGGGTTGAAGACGTTGACCAGGATGCCCGCGCCGACCGCGAGCCAGTGGTCGATCTCGGCGATGGCGGACAGGACGCGTTCATCGCCCGACCGGGCGCGGCTGCCGATCTCGGCGAGCCGCTGCTCCACGTCCAGCGACGGGTCGCGCACCGGGTCGTGCTCCGACGCGGCGGCCGTCAGCAGGGCGTTGAGGCCGACCACCGCCTCCCAGCAGCCTTGGCGGCCACACCCGCAGAACGGGCCACCGGAACGCACCCTCATGTGCCCGACCTCGCCGGCGAACCCGAACGCGCCGCGCAGCAGCTGCCCGCCCGCGACGACGCCGCCGCCGACGCCCGCCGCGCCGGTGAGCAGGATCAGGTCCGCGCTGCGCTCCGGACCCTGGGCCTCGATCTCGGCCAGCGCGGCGAGGTTCGCCTCGTTGTCCAGCAGCACCGGGTAGGGCGGATCGCCCAGCAGCCTGCGGATCTCGGCGACGACCGCGACGTCGGCCCACCCGAGGTTCGGGGCCACTCGGAGGACACCGGTGTCGACCTCGACCAGGCCCGGGACGGCGATGGTCAGGCCGACCGGCCTGATGTCGGACTTCGCCAGGCCGCGCAGCACGGTGCCCAGCAGTCGCCCCAACCGGGACAGGACCAGGGCGGGCTCCACGTTGGCGGTGTCGAGCGCGAGCCGCTTCTCCGCCAGCACGCTCCCGCGCAGGCTGAGCACCAGCACCGACAGGTAGTCGATGTTGATCTCGGCGCCGACGGCGACCACGTGGTCCCCGTCGAGCTGGATGGACTGGCCCGGACGTCCGACGGTGGCCCGCTCCACCTCGCCCTCCCGGACGAGGCCCCGCTCGACCAGCTCGGCGACGAGGCTCGACACGGTCGCCTTGTTCAACCCGGTCTCCTCGGCGAGCCGCGCCCGGGACCGCGGACCGCGGTCCCGCAGGTGCGACAACACGACCGAGAGGTTGTGGCGGCGGACCGTGAGCTGGTCCGCGGTCGAGCTGCCCGCACGCAGACGGGTGGGCGTGCTCCTCATACCTCTCCTCGGGTTGGGGGCAGCCGTCACCGACTGCGGGATTACGTGGTCTTGCTTGGCGGGGGTGACCGCACCCCGCGCACGGCATCGCCGGCGTTGACGATCAGCCGGGCGGACCTGTCCGACCGGACTTGCCGGCGAGCTCCTCCATTCCGGTTACCGATGTGCTGCGCGCCACACCGTTCGTCTGTCGGATCAACAAACTAATGAGCGCTTTATGGGCGGTCAAGGGCAACCGGACCAGCCGACCGGTCAGTTCTGGAAGTGGACAGAAACCGTAAGCGGATCTCTCTACGCCACTGATCATCTCTTCGTGATCAGTGCGTCGATCATCGACCGGCGAATGATCTGCGCAGGTCACAGGTCATGAAGATCCATACGAGACGGACTACTGAATCGAAATAGCCGCACCGGACGCACGTTGTCGCAGGGCCCGCAAGCAAATCAAGAAATCTGGGAGCGCTCCCAATTCATTGTTGGATCTCCGCATAGCCGAATAGTCTTGCAACCTGTGCCCAAGCGGCCACAACGCGCAACTAAGTTCTGGCTTCACAACGCTCGACGACAAGCCGATCACCGCGTCCGGAGCCGCCGTTCCGGAGCCGGCGGCTCCGCTTTCCCTCACACTCGGTCCAAGGGCTCCATCCGGATGTCGCGGCGTTTCGGGTTCGCCCTCACGCTGGAGTCCCGCTCAGCGGTCGACTCGTCCGTCGGCGAGCGCGGAGCAGCACACCGGCTTCCTCGGCCCGATCGCGGATTCGGCGGCGCGAGGCCGGTCAGGTCACGACGCCGACGGGCTGGATCAGCAGGCATCGCGCTTCACCCGGTCGCTCGTCGGCGCCGCCGCGAGGTAGGCGCGCAGCAGGGAATCGTGCGGTAGCCGGTAGAGCCTCTCCAGGCGGTGGCACTGGGAGGGGCGCGGACGCTGCCTGGCGCGTTCCCAGCCCCGCACCGTGGCGGTGCTGGTGCCGCAGTGCTCGGCGACCTGGGCCTGGGTGAGGCCGTTCCACTGCCGGAGCACGCGCAACACCTCCGGCAGGTCTCCCGGCAACCAGTTCTCCGGGTCGAGGAACCTCGGCTTGCCCGCCTTGGCCGCCGCCGCGACGACGGCCAGCGGCGCCTGGTAGAGGGTCGCCATGAGCCGGATGGCCTGCCAGGGCGGCACCACCTCGCCGCGTTCCCAGCGGCGCAGGGTGGTGCGGGAGACGCCGAGCAGGTCGGCGACGCGGGCCTGGGAGAAGCCGGCCGTGTCGCGCAGCGACGCCAGTTCCCCGCGCAACCTGACGACGGTCCTGGTGTCCCGGCGTGCCGCTCGCAGCGCCTTGACCAGTTCCTCGATCCCCATCCCGAGGCACCGCGCCAGGGGTTCGAGCAGTCGCACGGGCAACCGGCTACCGCCGCGCTCCCAGTTGTAGACGGTCTGGACGGTGACCCGCAGCGCTTCGGCGATGCTCCGAGGCGGCACGCGCCGGTCCTTGCGCAGCGCGCGCAGCGCGTAGCCGGGCATCGTGTCGTCCATGAGCGGGTGCTCCGTGCCCTCGGCGAAGAAGGCTGCCGCCTGCTCCACCGGGAGTCGCAGCACGCCCGCCAGTGCCGCCACCAGCTCCGGCGACGGCGTGCGCTGGCGGCGTTCCCACCGCAGCAGGCACGCGGTGGTGACGCCCACCTGCTCGGCGACCGCGCGCGACGACAGGCCCAAGGCGAGCCGGACGGCCCGGAGCGAAGGGGGGACGGCTGCTCCGGGACCGTCCGGGTCCCGCGACTCCCCGCCGGTCACCACTGCTCGGACGCCACTGGTGTCGTCCCGGTGCGCGCGGCGAGCTCGAACTCGGCCACCGACCACGCGCCGGCCGTCGGGCCGGGCGAACCACCCGCCGCGGTGAGCGCCACCTCGTGCGAGCCGGATCGCCCGGTGAGCCGGTGCGCGGTCGCGCCGCGAGCGCGCGCCGGCACAGGCGTGCTTCTCATGTCACTCCTCGATCTCCGCGGAGAACCACGACCGCCAGGCCGCGACCGGGTGGAGGGGTGGGCCGCTCGGCGCGGGCCACCCCCGGTCCTCACTGGTGGGGCAGGGCGTCCGGGTTGTGCCCGGGCTGTCCGGTGTGGCGGCCGGTGGCCTCGACGTTGCCCGCGACGTCGATCGACCGGTACTCCAGGACGTCCACGCCGTTCGGCCGGAGCTTGATCTCCCCGCCCTGGTAGACCTGCCACGGACCGTTGGAGATCCGGTACTCGGTCTTGGCCACGCCGGAGGTGTCGTCCTCCGCCTCGAGCCGGACCCGCGAGGCCGCCGTGCCGCGCCGAGCGGACGTGACGGGCGCCGCGGTGTCGAGCCTCAGGTCGAGCACGCTCTCCGCCGAGGTGTTGCCGGCCGCGTCGGTCGCCCGCACGGCCACCCGGTGCGCCCCCGCGTCGGCGATGCTCACCGCGCCGGAGTAGGGCTGCCACGTCCCGTCGTCGACCTTGTACTCGACCGCGGGGTCGCCGGAGGCCCCGTCGACCGCCGAGGCCGACACCGACACCGCGCGCGTCCACCAGCCCTCGGACCCGGACGGCTCGTCCGCCCGCGCCGAGACCTCCGGCGCGGTCCGGTCGAGCCTGACCGTCACCGACTCCTCCCCGGACGTGTTGCCGGCGGTGTCCGAGGCGCGGAACGCCACCGCGCGGGCGCCGTCCTCGGTGATCGACAACGGCGCGGTGTACTCGCTCCAGCCGCCGTCACCGATCCGGTACTCCACGTACACCTGGCCCGGGCGGTCGTCGGTGGCCGTGGCGGTCACGGTCACCGGCCCGGTCCACCACCCGTTCGCGCCGGTGGGCGTTTCCGGGGTGGTCGCCACCGCCAGCTCCGGCGCGGTCCGGTCGCCGCCGCCGACCTTGAAGTGGTCGAAGCGCGCCGGCTTCGACGCGGTCTGCGGGCCGCCCAGTGCGAACAGGCCGATCTTCGCGCCGGCCGCGAGCGCGGTGTTGACCACGGGCTCCAGTGACGTCCAGGCCTGCCCGTCCGCGCTGTAGGAGCCGGTGTAGGTGTCCCCCGACTTGGTCAGCCGCAGGTGCCACACGCCCTGGTCGAGCGGGCCGGCGCCGGGTTGCGGCTGCCCGACCACGTCACCGCTCTCCGAGCGGAGCTCGATCCCCCGCTGCACGGCCGAGCCCGGCGCGTTCGTGGTGAGGTAATCGAGCTTGACGTAGTTGGCGTCGTCGACGTACGCCATCAACCCGGCCTGCTGGTACCGCTCGTCCAGGGCCGAGCCGTCCACCTTCGTCTCGATGGTCCAGTCGCCCTCCGGCGCGTCCTGGAGGATGAAGTTGGCCGGGGCGCCGTTGGGCGTGCCGTAGATGTCACCGGCGCCGGTGTCGATGCGCAGGCTGCCGTCGGCCAGCCCGACGCCGTTGGAGTCGCGCCGCACCACGGCGTTCCAGCGGCAGCCGTCGAGCGACGAACCGGAGAAGTCGTCGTTCGGGTCGACCACGGCGGTCGTGTCCGGGGTGATGGTGAACGTGTCGAACTGGGCCGTCACCACCGGGCGGTCGTCGTACCCGGCCAACGACAGCAGGCCGATCTTCGGGTGCGCGATGCCCGCGAGCGACTTGGTCTGCGGCATCGTGGTGAAGGTCTGGCCGTCCGCGCTGTAGGACGCGGTCAGGGTGCTGCCGTCGCTGGTGAACCTGACCCAGACGGTGTCGGGGTACTGCGCGCCCAGCGGCGCGGTGTTGGACTCGCCGACCTCGTTGGGTGAGCCGTTCTCCTCCCGGATGAACTGGAAGATGCGGCTCGCCGCGTCGTCACTGCCGGTGTTCCGCCCCTGCAGCACCATCTTCGCGTAGTTGTCGTCGTCGCCGTAGACGATCAGCCCCGCCTGCTGGTAGCCCCGCCGAGCGGGCAGCGTCAGCTTGGTGGTCGCCTCGAACGGCCCGGCCGGCAGGTCTTGGAGCACGATGTTCGGCGTGTTGCCGCCGGCGCCGTAGATGTCCGTGGACGACGCCGGGATCACCAGGTGCCCGTCGCGGACGGCGAGGTCCTGGTTCTCCCGCACGACCGTCGTCCACCGGCCCCGGTCCAGCGAGGTGCCGAGGAAGTCGTCCGACCGGCCGCCGAAGCAGTCCGTCGTCGAACGCTCGACCTTGATCTCCACGTCCTGGGTGGTGCTCGCGCCCCTGGCGTCGGTCGCGGTGACCTTCGCGCGGAACGTGCCGCCGGTGGCGTAGGTGTGGCTCGTGGTCGCCCCGGTGCCGGTGCCGCCGTCGCCGAACGTCCAGGCGTACTGGATGGGCTCGTCGCCCTCGGGGTCGGTGGCGGTCGCGGTGAAGTCGACCTTCAGCGGTGCGGTGCCCGACGTGGGGGTGGCGGTGACGGTGACCGCGGGCCGTCGGTTGTGCGTGACGCCCTGGCCGACGAACTCCACCCAGTTGATGTTCGCGAGGTAGCTGGTGGTGGTGCTGCCCTGCGGCCGGCGGGTGACGAAGTACAGCTTCGAGCCGGCCGGCGGGTTGTCGGCGAGCTCGGCGGTCACCGTGGTCCAGTTCTGCCAGCCACCGGTTCCGCCGAACGTCGCGGTCCCGGCGACCGGGCCGTCCGGCGCGCCCACCCTGATCTCGACCAGACCGCCGCCCGAACCCGAGGCGACGCGGAAGCGCACCTGGTCGATCCCGGTGAGGTTGGCCGGGGCGAGCGAGAAGTAGTCGCCGTCGGTGATGAAACCGATGTTCTGGCCGCCGCCGGTGTCGGTGGTGTTCTCCCGCTGCACACCGGCCGCGTCGTCACCGACGCCGCCGGGGGCTCGGCCGGACTCCTCGTAGAACTCCGCCTCCTTGTGCTTGGGCTGCAGGACGAGGATCGCCTCGCTGGTCAGCGGCGCCACGCCGGGCGCGCCCTTGTCGGTGTACTTCGCGGTGAGGACGCCGAAGATGTTGGCGCCGGCGTGGCCCTCGTCGCCGGACATGACGGCCAGGCCCTCGCAGCCGCGGTACTGCTCGTAGCCGTGGGCGTGCTCGTCGTGGCCCAGCGCCGGTTGGACGACCACGTTCTGGCAGTCGACCGTGCCGTCCTCCGCGTCGGTGACGGTGACGCGGTAGGACACCTGGTCGCCGAAGTCGATGAACCCGCCGTCGACCGGAGAGGTCAGCGTGATCACCGGGGCGGTGTTGCCGACGACGATGGAGACGTTGGCGGACGCGGACTTGCCGTCCGCGTCGGTCACGGTGAGGCGGGCGGTGTAGTTGCCGTTGGCCGTGTAGGTGTGGCTCGGGTTCGCCTCGGTGCTGTCGGTGGTGCCGTTGCCGTCGAAGTCCCACGCCACGGTGATCGCGGCGCCGTCCGGGTCGCGCGACTCCGACGAGTCGAACCGCACGGTCAGCGGCGCGTGCCCGGAGGTGCGGTCGGCCTTGGCCACCGCCACGGGGGCGCGGTTGCCGCGCACGTAGTCGATCCGGTAGAGGCCGCTGTCGGCGTTGTTGCCGCCGAAGCCGGAGCCCCACTCGATGATGTACAGCGCGCCGTCCGGGCCGAACTGCATGGCGTGCACGCGGTTGAAGCTCATCGCGGGCAGCATCCGGTTGATGTCGAACACGCTCGCGCCGTCCGGGGACAGCTGCAACGAGAACAGCCTGCCGTCGTTCCAGTCACCCCACATCGCCTTGCCGTCCCAGTAGGCCGGCCACTTGCGGTCCGAGACCAGGTCCGCGTCGTACCGGTAGGTGCCGCCCGCCATCGGCGCGCCGCCACCGCCGATCTCCGGGGTGCCGGTGGAGGACTTGCCCTGCCAGATCGGCGTGCCGATCGCCGCCGGGAGCTGGGTGATGCCGGTGTTGTTGGGCGAGTTGTTGACCGGGGCGGCGCAGTCGAACGCCGCGCCCGACACGCCGGTGGCGAAGTCGTGGTCGTGGTAGGGGGTGTTGGCGCCCACGCAGTAGGGCCAGCCGTAGAAGCCCGGCCGGTCGACGATGTTCCACTCAACCCGGCCGTCCGGCCCCCGCTGGGGGTTGGCGCCACCGGCGTCCGGGCCGTAGTCGGCGACCTGGAGCTTGTTGGTCAGCGGGTCCAGACCGATGCGGAAGGGGTTGCGGAAGCCCATCGCGTAGATCTCGGGACGGGTCTTCGCGGTGCCCGGCGGGAACATGTTGCCGGCGGGGACGGTGTAGGTGCCGTCCGGCTGCGGCGTGATCCGCAGGATCTTGCCGTTGAGGTTGTCGCTGTTGGCCGAGGAACGCTGGGCGTCCCACGCCGCGCGGTCCGGCCTCTCGTCGATCGGCGTGTAGCCGTCGGAGGCGAACGGGTTGGTGTTGTCGCCCGTGGTGATGAAGAGGTTGCCGTCGTTGTCGAACTCCATCGCGCCGCCGGCGTGGCAGCACTGGTCCCGTTGGGTGGTGATCTCCAGCAGCACCTTCTCGCTGCCCGCGGCGATCGTGTCGCCGGACAAGGTGAAGCGGGACACCCGGTCGATCGCCTGCGAGCCGGCGGGCGAGTAGTACAGGTACAGGTGGTTGTTCGTGGCGAAGCCCGGGTCCAGCGCCAGGCCGAGGAGGCCGAACTCCTGTCCGGTGTAGACCTGGAGGGACCCGGCGGTGACCACCGCGCCGTCCGTGCGGACGATCTTCACCGCGCCGTTCCGGTCGATGTAGAAGACCCGACCGTCCTGGGCGATGGCCAACTCCATCGGGTTGGCGGTGTTGTCGTCGAGGGCGACCTTGTCGAAGCTGTCGGTGCGCGTGGCCGAGCAGTCGGCGTCGACGACGCCCGCCGCCGTCTGCACGCCCTTGAGCAGGTGCTCGCGGAACGCGGGGTCGGCGTACGACTCGACGGTGTGGCCGAGACCGGTGTACCAGGACCGGCCGCCGTCGTAGTCCTGGCACCAGGCGATCGGGTGGCTGGTGCCCATCGCGCCGCCGCTGTAGCTGGTCTCGTCCAGCTCGGCCAGCACGTGCACCTTGGCCGTCGGGTCGGCGCGGAAGTCGTACCACTCGTCGAAGCGCTGCCACGACTGCGGCAGGTGCGCGGTGGAGGGGTGCGCGGGGTCGGTGACCTTGACCTTGGCGTTCTGCGGGTCCGGGTGACCGGCGAAGTACGCGCCCACCAGGTTCCCGTACCAGGCCCAGTCGTGCTCGGTGTCCGACGCGGCGTGCACGCCCGCGAACCCGCCACCGGCCTTGATGTAGCGCTCGAACGCCACCTGCTGGTCGACGCCCAGCACGTCACCGGTCGTCGAGAGGAACACGACCACCTCGTACTGGGCCAGGTTCGCCTCGGTGAAGGCGCCCGAGTCCTCCGTCGTGTCCACGGTGAAACCGTGGGTGGAGCCCAGTTCCCGCAGCGCGGCGACACCGGCGTCGATCGACGGGTGCCGGAAGCCCGCGGTCTTGGTGAACACCAGCGCCTTGAACGTCTCGTCACCGTGGCCGGGATGCGCCCGCGCCGGTATCGCCAGCGAGACGAGCGATCCCACCAGCGCCGCCACCACCACCGCGGACAGCCAGGAGCGTCGCCGTCGAATCCGGCCAGGTCTGGGTGAGTTCACCATTGAGCCCTCCGCACTACGAAGATCGAACGGTGGTCTGTACCACTCGGTTCGTCTGTCGAGGCAACAAACTAATGACCATTCTTGAAGGCGGTCAAGGTTACGGACAGGCGACAAGATGGCCAATCCTGGAACTGGCCAACAACCGTGAACAACCGATCTGCCAACCCTCGTCCACGCCTTTGAGAAGTGGTCGGTAAAGCTATGTTCGCGCTAACACGCCTGTGCACACGAATCGCCCAATGGGAGTAGTGCGGCTCGTGGCAGTCGGCGCTGCAGCACCGTGACCTGGACATACCTAAGAAGATGGTTGCCCACCGACTACTTCCGAAGATCACCGTGCCGCTGTGAGCGATAACTACTGTTGACGGCTCACGACAACCCTGGCTAGATTCGGACCAGCCTGCGAGCCAGCCATCAACGAAGAAGGTGGGTTTCTCGTGCTCATTGCGCCCAGGGAACCCGAATGGTCCATGTGAACAACGGGCATTCAGGGTAACCCATTCGCGCCCGCGTCGACGTCGCGGCGGCATTCCGACGCGGCACCACGGCGCGTCGAGTCCGGCCGTCTTCGAGCGCTTCGGGGCGGTCGCCTTCGCGAACAACGGTGGCTCCGACCAGGCCGTTCAGCCACACCTTCACTGTCCACACAGGACCGACCCGTACCTGTGCCGACCCGTCGGAGACGGCTCGGCCAGATCACGGCACCGCTGAAAGAGACCGCCGGCCGCTTACCGGCCGCACGGTCGGTCTGTCGTGTCCAGCTCCAGAATCGAGTGCTCCCATGCGGTTTCCCAGTCGATTGCTCTCGGTCGCCTCGGCCTTGGCGGTCACGGCGGCGTTGAGCGTCGCCCCCACCGCGCAAGCCGCTCCCTCCGCCACCCTCGACGTCGACGTCGCCCACACGACGTCGGCGGTGAACGACTACCAGTTCGGGCACATCGTGGAGGACATCAACCACTCCGTCGAAGGCGGCCTGAGCGCGAACGTGGTGCGCAACAGCACCATGAAGGAGAACGGCAACGCGAACCCGCCGTCGCACTGGTCCGCCGTGGGCGGGGGAACCATCAGCGGTGACGACGCGACGCCGTTGAACCCGGCCAATGCCCGTTCCTTGCGCATCGACGTCACGGACGACGACCCCGCGCAGCGGGCAGGAGCCGCGAACTCCGGCTTCTACGGCATCGGTGTCCGCCCGAACACGGCCTACCAGGTGTCCTTCTGGGCACGCGCGTCGGCCGGTCTGACCGGTCCGCTGACGTTGTCGCTGGAGTCGACCGCGGGCGCGGTGCACGCGGAGACCACCGTCACCGGGGTCGCGCCCGAGTGGCGTGAGTTCACCGCCACCCTGAACACCGGGGCGTCGGCCCCGGTCTCCACGGACAACAGGTTCGTCGTCACCACCACCGGGCACAACGCGGGCAAGTCGGTGTGGCTCAACGTGGTGCGGGTGCTCGGGCCGACGTTCGCGCCCACCGGCGGCATCCGCAAGGACCTCCAGCAGAAGCTCGCCGACACCAAGCCCGGCTTCATCCGGGTGCCCGGCGGCAACTACCTCGAAGGCGTCGTGCTGGAGAACCGCTTCAAGTGGAAGGAGACCATCGGCAAGGTCGAGGACCGGCCAGGCCACCAGAACGACGCCTGGGGCTACTGGTCCACCGACCAGTTCGGGCTGCTGAGCTACCTGGAGATGGCCGAGCAGGCCGGTGCCGAACCGATCCTCGGCGTCTTCGCCGGCTACACGCTCAACGGTCAGGCCGTGCCGCAGGACCAGCTCGCGCCGTACGTGCAGGAGGCGCTGGACCAGATCGAGTACGTCATCGGCGACGTCAGCACCCCGTGGGGGGCCAAGCGGGCCGAGGACGGGCACCCCGAACCCTTCCCGCTGAAGTACGTCGAGATCGGCAACGAGGACTGGTTCGACCCGACGCCCAGCTACAACACCTACCGCTACCCGATGTTCTACGACGCCATCAAGGCGCGGTACCCGCACCTGCAGATCATCGCGTCGATGGGGGTCACCTCCCGGCCGATGGACGTGATCGACGACCACTACTACAACGGGAATCCCGACGCCTTCGCCGCGCTGGGCAGCCGCTACGACAGCGCCGACCGCAACGGGCCGAAGGTCCTGGTCGGCGAGTACGGCGTCACGAACGGCAGCGGGTCCAACCCGACCGGCACGCTGTCGGGCGCGCTGGCCGAGGCGGTGTTCCTGGCCGGCACGGTCCGCAACTCGGACGTGGTGCTCGGCTCGGCCTACGCGCCCGCGCTGACCTCCGTCGACAAGTGGCAGTGGTCGTCGAACATGATCGGATTCAACGCGGTGTCGTCCTACGGCTCGCCGTCGTACCACGTGGTGAAGATGTTCGGCGAGGGCACCGGTGACCACGTCGTGCCCAGCACGCTGACCGGGACCAAGCTCGACCAGGTCGCCACGCGCGAGGCCGACGGCACGGTGTACCTCACGGTCGTCAACCGCCACGCGGCCCCCGTGGAGACTCAGGTCAACGTGAAGGGGGCGCGCACCGTCGGCTCCAAGGCCGCGGTGAAGACGCTGACCGGGGACCCGAACGCCCGCAACTCGATCACCGCGCCCGACACCGTGGCGCCGACCGAGTCCCAGGTCAAGGCCGGCCGCAGCTTCGTCCACACGTTCCCGGCCAACTCGATGACCGTGCTGACGCTGACGACCAAGAGCACCGCGTCGCCGCTCCTGGCCACGGACCGCAGCGTTTCGCTGCGCACCACGGCAGGGCCCGACCGGACCCTGACCCCCCGGGACGACCTCGCGGTCACGTCCCCGGTGACGGCCACCTCCGACAGCCCGACCAAGCTCGCCGCGACGTTCATCCTGCGGCGCGGCCTGGCCGACCCGAACTGCTACTCGTTCGAGTCCCGGCAGTCCCCCGGCCACTACCTGCGGGGCAGCCAGGCCAGGGTCCGCCAGGACGCGGGCGACGGCAGCACCGCGTTCGCCCAGGAGGCGACGTTCTGCGCGACCTACGGCAACAGCGGGAGCGAGGTGTCCTTCAGCTGGTACCCGGACCGAAACCGCTTCCTGCGCACCTACGACAACGAGGTCTGGCTGGCGGGCAACGGCGGGCCGCTGCCCTCGGACGACCCGGCGAACTGGGCCGCCGACACCACGTGGAGGATCGCCGACGGGTGGTGGCGCAGCCGCGCGGACGTGTCCCCGGGGCGCGTGTCGCTGAAGGTGGCCGGAACCTCGGACCAGTTCCTGCGGCACAGCTCGAACGCGGGGTTCGTCAGCGCCATCACCGGATCGTCGCCCGAGCTCGACAAGCAGGACGCGACGTTCGACATCGTGCCCGGCCACGCCGACTCGTCCTGCTACTCGTTGCGCTCGCGCAACTTCCCCGACCACTACCTGCGGCACCGGGGATTCCGCGTCGAGCTGGCCGCCAACGACGGCTCGCCGCTGTTCGGGGCCGACTCCACGTTCTGCGCCCAGCCCGGCAACGGGGGCGACGGCGTGTCGTGGCAGTCGATCAACTTCACCGACCGCTACCTCCGCGCCGTCGGCAACGAGGTCTGGATCTCCCACGGCAAGGGCGGACAGCACTACGACGACCCGAGCGGGTGGGGCCGGGACAGCACCTGGACGGTGAGCTCCCCGTGGGCGCCGTAGCACGAACCTGATCCCCGGAGGGGTGAGGTGCGGTCCGTTGCCGCACCTCACCCCTCCACTGCGGCGTGGTCCTCCGGTCCTCACAAGATCTCCTCGCGCTCGTGCACGACTCGGACGCCGCGCCAGGTCACGGGTAGAGGTTCAGCTCGGCGATGGACCACCAGTTGGCAGGCGCGCTGCCGCGTTGGTTGATGCCGAACAGCTGGTAGGACTGGCCGGCCGGGAGCGTGATGGTGGTGACCGGTCCGGTGCCGGAGCCGGAGGCGAGGACGGTCCAGGTCTGGCCGTCGTTCGAGCCGGTGACCTCCCAGATCCGGGGGTAGTCGCCGCTGGAGGCGCCGGCGTCGAGGACGACCTTGCGGACCTGGTGCGGCGCGCCGGTGTTCACGGCGAGGTACTGCATGGCGGAGGGCTGCTGGACGGCGCCGGACGACCAGCGGGTGCCGAGGTCTCCGTCGATGGCCGCGTTCGCGCTGCCGCCGGGCTCGGTGCTCGAGGCCCAGGCGTGCCAGCCGGCCCGGTTCAGCGGGCTGCCTGCCGTGTCGGTGAAGGTCATCGCGTCGAGGTTGACGCCGCTGTCACCCTGCTTCTGCTGGAGCCGCAGGAAGGACCCCGCCGGGATGTCGACGTCCACGGTCACGGTGCCGAACGCGTTCCAGGAGTACGTGGACGCGAACGGGATCTTGATCGGCTGGTCGTTGACGTAGAGGGTGATGGTGCCCGCCGCGGGGGCCGCGTACCGCAACGTCACCGACGTCGCCCTGGGCGCGTTGCGGAGCATCGCGCCGCTGAGGTAGGTGTTGACGTAGGCGAGCACGTTGCCACCCGAGGCGTTGCCGTCGGGCGCGACGCGGGCGCCGCCGGTCGGGACCCAGCTCTCGACCTCGATCGTGCCCGCCGGACGCGCCGGCGGCGCGGGATCGGTCGTGACGCCGCGCCTCGTGTAGCCGAGGGTCTGGAACAGCGTCGGAGAGGACTGCAACCACGTGCCGTTGGCCATCTCGGCCTTCCACCGGTCCGCGATGTAGGGGTTGTCCTGCACCCGCGAGTTGCCCCACACGGAACCGGAGCTGCTCTCCCACATCGGCTGCGCGTCCCAGTCGGTGTTGATGTAGGCGACGGCCTTGATGCTGGGGTTGTCGCGGATGAACCTGAAGAACCCCTCGTACCAGGACGACCACAGCGCGGCGCCGTCCTCGCGGTCGGTGCGACGTCCCTGCGGGGACACCTCCGCGATCATCACCGGCTTGTTGCCGTGCTCGGCGGCGAGGGCGACCATCCCGACGTCCCAGTTGCAGCCCCAGCACGAGAACCCGAACCAGTCGACGTAGTCGTCACCGGGGTACCAGTCCATCAACCGGTCGCCACCAGCGGCGGACGCCCAGACGGTGGCGAAGTTGGTGACGCCGTCCGCCTTCAAGCGGTCCACGATCCGCCGGAACGACGCGATGTAGAGCGCGGGGTCGTAGCCGTTCCACGGCCCGTTGAACTCGTAGCCGATCCGCAGGAAGATGGGGCGGTCCTGCTTGCGCATCCAGTCGCCCATGCGCTTGATGAGCGGGTCGTTGACGCCGTTCACCACGTTCGGCAGCTCGTTGACGAGGTCCAGCGAGAGGTGCAGCGCGGAGTTGTCGAAGGTCGGCGAGTTCATGAGACCCTGGGCGTGGGAGTCACCGGATCCCCAGTTGGACGGCTCCTCCAACCCGTCCAGACCGACGGTGTGCAGGCCCCACGACTCCCGCCCCACCTGGAAGTTGGTGTAGACGGTGACGCCACCGGGCACGATCCCCGTCGTGTCGACGTAGCCGTTCCGGTAGTGGGCGGTTCCACCGATGGCGCCCGCGTCCTGGCCGATGAACGAGATCACCTTGCCGGCGGGCGGCTCGAACTTCGCCGGGGTCGCCGCGTGGCCGGGGACGGCCGTGATCGCGCCACCGACGAGCGTTGCGCCGGCCAAGGCCATGGCCAGACTGCGTCGTCTGCTCACCTCGGATCCTCTCTGCTTGGGTACGGGCCTGTGCACGATATGAACGCCGTTCGCGAGGCCGAAGAGTTTTCGAAACGACGACTTAACCGGTTCGCCGCCTGTAGGTGATCGAGCACAGCGTGTGTGCGATTGACCAGCGCATAGCGGATGACACAGACTTGGGCACCGGCGCGGCCCGCCCCCTCGCACCGTCAGCGGCAGGGCGGCGGTGCGGATGCGGCGGCAGACCGACCACGGGTAAGGCGGAATGTCCAGCAGCAGACCGACGATGGCCGAGATCGCGAAGGAAGCGCAGGTCGCCGTCTCCACGGTCTCGAAGGTGCTCAACGGGCACACCGACGTCTCCGTCAAGACCCGGCAAGCGGTCGAACGCGTGATCGCCCGGCGCGGCTACCAACTGCCCCGCGCGGCCCGCAGCGGCCGCCGCCGGCGCATCGAGCTGGTCGACCTGGTCATCAACGAACTCGACAGCGTGTGGGGCCTGTCCATCCTGAACGCCGTCGAACAGGTGGTCGAGGAAGCCGGCCTGTGGCTCGTCGTCACCGCCCTGCACAACCGGCAGTCGCTCACCCGCCGCTGGGTCGAGTCGCTGCTCGCCCGCGGCTCCCGGGGCGTGATCCTGGTCCTGTCGGAACTCGGTGACCGCGACATCCAGGACCTGCGTCGGCGCAACCTGCCGTTCGTGGTGGTCGACGCGGTGGACCGGCCGCTGCCGGGCGTGCCGTCGATCGGCGTCACGAACCACGCCGGCGGCTACGCCGCGACCGAGCACCTCACCGCGCTGGGCCACCGGCGCATCGCCGTCATCGGCGGGCCCGAGCAGCTCCTGTGCACCCGGGCCCGCGTCGCCGGGTACCGCGCCGCGCTGGAGGCCGCCGGCATCCCGGTCGAGCGGCAGCTGATCCGGTACGGCAACTTCCACCGGGACGGCGGCCTGAGCGCCGCCGAAGCGCTGCTCGCGCTCCCCGACCGCCCGTCCGCGGTGTTCGCGGGCAGCGACCAGCACGCCGTCGGCGTCTACGAGGCGGCCCGGCGGGCCGGCCTGAGCGTCCCCGGCGACCTCAGCGTCGTGGGCTTCGACGACCTCGACTTCGCCGAGTGGACGGCGCCGCCGCTGACCACCGTCCGCCAGCCGCTGCACGAGATGGGCGCCACCGCCGCCCGCATGCTGCTGCGCGCCGTCAACGGCGAGCAGGTCGCGTCATCGCACGTCGAGCTGACCACCGAACTCGTCGTGCGGGAGAGCACCGGTCCGCCACCGCCGACGGCCGGTGGCACCCGGATGAGGTGAACGGGGAGGGCGGGTGGTCGACGTGTCGACCACCCGCCCTCCAGCGGGAACCGGCAGGGCGTCAGCCGGCGTCCAGGACGTCGCAGACCATGCGACGACCGGTGAGGTCGGTGGCGCAGACACCGAGGAACGCGCCGGTGAACCCCTCCACGGCGGTGCCCGTGCCGCCCGCGACGGCGGAGCGGGCGGCGTGCTCGTCGGACAGGGTGCTGGCGTCGAGCGACGGGCCGACGCGCTGCCACGGCCCGTCGAGCCGGGCGGCCGAGAAGCGCAGCTCGGTGCCCTCGACCTCGGCGCGCAGCCGGACAGGTCCAGCGTGCGGCCAGGGCACGACCGCGCCGGCCAGCGGGTCGGTGAGCGTGCCGTGGTCGCACGACAGCACCGTCAGGCAGCGACCGACCCGCTCGTCGTGGGTGAGCTGGAGCCAGTGCCACAGCGCCGAGTCGTAGTAGTGGATCAGGCCCGCCATCTGCTGGAAGTGCGTCGGCTCGGCCTCGATCGTGACGGTGAACGCCGTGGTCGTGGCCTGCTGGCGGCGGGCGAGCAGGCTCACGTCGTGCCGGCTGGCGGGCGACTGGTCGGCGCGCAAGCGCACCGCGCCGGGACGCTCGGTCACCGACAGCCACGACGGGTCGGGCGCGCGGCGCACGGTCTGCCACTCCGGGCCGAGGTCGGTGAGAGGGGCGGTCGCGGCTTCGGTCGGCGGGTAGTCCTCGGGCACGGGCACCGACGTGGCCGGCGTTCCCCCGACCACCCGCGGCCAGCCGTCCACCCAGTCCACGCGCTGGATCGCGGTCTCCCGGCCCAGCATGCAGTGCCCGGCGCCGTCGACCGGGCGGCCGACCAGGTGGGCGAGGAACCAGCGGTCGTCCTCGTCCGCGACCAGGCTGCCGTGTCCCGCCTTCCGCAGCTCCAGCCCGGGCCGTCCGGCGCTGGTCAGCATCGGCCCGGTCGGGTCGGCCGCGTAGGGTCCGGTCAGCGACCGCGACCGGGCGACCGTGACCGCGTGGTTCCAGCTCGTGCCGCCCTCGGCGACGACCAGGTAGAACCAGCCGTCGCGGTGGTACAGGTGCGGCCCCTCCGTCAAGCCGAGGTCCGTGCCGGTGAAGATCAGCTCCGGTTCGCCGACCAGGGTCCGGGTGGCCCGGTCGAACTCCTGGAGCAGGATGCCCGCGAACCGGAGGCGCCCCGGCCGGTGGTCCCACTGCATCGACAACAGCCACGACCTGCCGTCGTGGTGGAACAACGACGGGTCGAAGCCGCGCGAGTGCAGCGGCACCGGGTCGGACCACGGACCGTGCAACGACGACGACTGCACGTGGAAGTTCGGCGTGTCGTAGAAGCCGTCGACGTTGTAGCCCAGCACGTTGGTGTAGACGAGGTGGAAGACACCGTCCACCTGGGACAGGCAGGGCGCCCACACCCCGCCGGAGTCCGGGACGCCGCGCAGGTCCAGCTGCGCGTGCCGGGTCAGCGGGTGCGGCAGGCGCTCCCAGGTGACCAGGTCGGTGCTGCGGTGCAGCGCGACACCGGGGAACCACTGGAAGGTCGACGTCGCCACGACGAACGCGCCGTCCACGCGGATGATCGAGGGGTCGGGGTGGAAGCCGGGCAGCACCGGGTTGTGCGCCACCCGCAGGCCCGTGCGCGGGGTGGTGATCACGCGACCACGCTCCCCTGCGCCAGGCCCTGCCGCCAGTGGCGTTGCAGCAGCAGGAAGCAGACCACCAGCGGCAGCACGGCGAGGAACGCGCCGGTCACCACGAGGTGGAAGATGACCTGGTTGCCGACCTGCGGCTGGGTGTTCCAGTCCTGCAAGCCGAGGGTCAGCGGGAACAGCTCGCGCGAGTTGAGCATGACGAGCGGCAGGAAGAAGTTGTTCCAGATCGCCACGAACTGGAACAGGAACACCGTCACCAGGATCGGCGACATGATCCTCAGCACCACCGTGCGGAACACCCGCCACTCCGACGCGCCGTCCATCCGCGCGGCCTCCAGCACCTCGTCGGGCACCGAGGAGATCGCGTACAGGCGGCACAGGTAGACGCCCATCGGGGAGACCAGGCTGGGCAGCAGCACCGCCCACGGCGTGTTCTGCAACCCCACCTCGGACATGAGGAAGTACAGCGGCAGCGCCAACGCGGTCACCGGGACCAGCACCGCGCCGATGATCACCCACGAGATCAGGCCGGAGCCGCGGAAGGAGTACTTCGCCAGGGCGTAGCCGGCCATCGCGGCCAGCGCGGTCGCACCGAGCGCTCCCCCGCCCGCGTACAGCAGCGTGTTGGCCGTCCACCGCAGGTAGATGCCGTTCTCGTAGGACAAGGTCTGGCGGACGTTGTCCACCAGCGCGAACTTCTCCGGCAGGGCGAACCCGAACGTGGTGAACAGCTCGTCGCGTCCCTTGGTCGCCGAGATCACCAGCCACACCAGCGGCAGCACGAAGTAGGCGGAGGCGACCACGAGCACGACGTGCGCGGGCAGGGTCTTGAGCCTGGTCATGTCAGATCACCCCGCGCCTGCGGCCCAGCCGCAGGAAGTAGAGGCTGAACAGGAACGTCACCAGGGCCAGCGTCACGGCGATCGCGCCCGCGTAGCCGGACTGCCCCTCGGCGAACGCCTTCTGGTAGGCGTAGACGTTCGGCGTGTAGTAGCTGGTGATCGTCGCCGACAGCGGCTTGAGGATGGCGGGCTCGTTGAAGAACTGGAACGCGCCGATCAGGGAGAACAGCAGGCTCAACCCGATGGCGGGCAGCACCATCGGCAGCTTCACCCGCACCGCGATGGCCAGTTCGCCGCACCCGTCCAGCTTGGCGGCCTCGTGCACGCTGGTCGGGATGGCCTGCAACGCGGCCAGCACGATGATCATGTTGTAACCGATCCACTCCCAGGCGGCGATGTTGGTCATCGACAGCAGCACCGCCGTGCCGTTGAGGAAGTCGGGGCCGGCCCAGTCGAACGCGTCGAAGGTGCGCACGATCGGGCTGAACTGCGGCTGGTAGAAGAAGCCCCACAGCAGTGTCGCGATCACCGCCGGGACCGCGTACGGCAGGAACACCAGCAGCCGGAACAGCTTGCGGGCCCGCACGAGCGCCGAGTCCAGCAGCAGTGCCACCACGGTGGCGGTGACCATGATCAGCGGAATGGTCAGCACCGCGTACGCCACGACGCGCAGCAAACCCTCGTGGAACTTCGGGTCGGCGAACACGTCGAGGTAGTTGGTCACCCCGACGAACACCTCGGTCGTCTTGCCGAGCAGCCCGCTGCGGCGCGGTTGGAACAGGCTCTGCCAGACCGCCACTCCGATCGGGACGAGGAAGAACGCGGTGAAGCACAGCGCGAAGGGCAGCAGGAACAACAGCGGCGCGACGCTGCGGCGGCGTCGGCGCCTCGGTGCGGTGGTCGGCGGCCTGGTGGGCCGGTCCGCCCGCGGCGGGGCGAGCGTGGTCACGGAGTTGCCTCTTTCGGGGTAGGCCTCGTTCGGGGTGGGCCTCTCGGGGTGGGGTCCGCCCGGTGCCGCGCGGGAGGCGGCGGCACCGGGCGGAAGCGGTGCGCCTGGAGTCAGCCGCGGACGGTGAAGCCCTGCTTGCCCATGTCCTCGACAGTGCGCCGCTGGAGGGCGGCCAACGCCTCCGGCACGGTCTGCTCGCCGTTGGCGACCTTGCCGAACTCATCGGTGAAGGCGGGGAACGTGCTCGTCATCGTCGGACCCCAGGCGAAGTTCGGGTCGATCTGCTTCGCGGCCTCGCTGAACACCTCGTAGATCTTCTGACCGCCGTAGAACTCCTGCGGCTTGGCGAACGACGGGTCCAGCAGGCCCGACTTGGCCGCCGGGAAGATCGACGACTTGGAGATCAGCGAGTTCAGCGACTGCTGGTCGGTGTTGAGCCACTCCACGAACTTCGCGGCCCGGTCGACGTGCTTACTGCTGCTGGTCACCGAGATCGCCGAACCACCCCAGTTGCCGACCTGCGGCTTGGCGGGGTCCCACTGCGGCATCGGCGCGACGGCCCACTTGCCGGCGCTCGCGGCCATGCTGCCCTTCAGGTACGAGCCCGCCCACACGGGCGCCACCCAGGAGGCGACGGTGCCGCTGGTCAGGTCGGACACCCAGCCGGTGCTGAAGTCCGGCTCGGCCTTGACCAGGTCACGGCTGATCAGGTCCTGCCACAGGTCGGCGACGCGCTGCGACTGCGGCGGGTTCATCGACACCGTCCACTGGTCGCCCTCGGTGCCGAACCAGCGCGCGCCCGCCTGCCAGGCCAGGCCGGCCCACTGGCCCGCCTCGTTGGTGGCGAAGGTGGCCAGGTACTTCGACGGATCGGCGGAGTGCAGCTTCTCGGCCTGCTCGGCGTACTCGTCCCAGGTCTTCGGCACGGTGAGGCGGTGCTCGGAGAAGACATCGGTGCGGTAGAACAACGCCATCGGCGCGATGTCCTGGGGGACGCCGTAGACCTTGCCCTGCTGGTTGACCTGGTTCCAGACCCAGTCGGGGAACCGCTCCCCGAGGTCGCGCCCCACCTTGCCGGTGAGGTCCGCCAGGCAGTCGCAGGCGATCATGGACGGCACGAACTGGTACTCGACCAGGGCGATGTCCGGGGCGTTCCCGGCCTTCACCGCGGCCTGGAGCTTGGCGTAGTAGTCCTGGGCGGGAACCTTCTCCGCCTTGACCTTCGTGTCGGGGTTCTTGCTGTTCCAGATCTCGACCTCGGCGCTGTTGTCCAGGAAGGTCCAGAACGTCAGCTCCACCGGGCCGCTGCTCTCCTCGGCGGCGGTGCCGCAGGCGGTGGTGAAGGCGAGCAGTGCCGTCGCGGCGGCGACGGCGAGGCGGTGTCTGCGTTGACCCATGATCGGTTCCTCCGGCGTTGCTAGGTGCGGCGTCACGCTAGGAACGCGGTTTCGCAAAGAACAAGGTTTCGCCTCCGAAACATCACTACTTTTCGAAACCTCTTCGAAAACTCGCAGGTCAGAAGTACGAAACCCACCGCTTGACCGGAACGTTAGATTGGCGGGGTGACGAGGGAAACGGGCGCGAAGCCCACGTTGGCGCACATCGCGGAGCTGGCCGGGGTGTCGGTGCCGACGGTCTCGAAGGTCCTCAACGGGCACCGCGACGTGTCCGCGAGCACCCGTGAGCACGTCGAGCGGATCGTGCTGGAAGAGGGCTACCAGCGACCGCCGAAGGCCACGCCCAAGCCCCGCCGCACCCGCGCCGCGCTGCTCGACCTGGTGATCAACGAGCTGGACAGCTCATGGGCCACGGAGATCCTCAGCGGCACGGAGGAGGTCGCCCGCGAGCACGGGATGCACCTGGTGCTCACCGCCGTGCACACCGCGCCGACGCCGGACAAGGGTTGGCTGGAGTCGCTGACCACCCGCGGGACGCGCGGCGTGATCCTGGTGCTGTCGGACCTCAACGCCCGGCAGCGCACGGAGCTGAACCGGCTCAACGTCCCGTTCGTCATCGTCGACGCCGTGGGTCGCCAGGACCCGACGGCGCACTCGGTCGGCGCGACCAACTGGCATGGCGGCTACGCGGCTGTCCAGCACCTGGTCTCGCTGGGCCACCAGCGCATCGGGGTGATCGGCGGCCCGAAGCAGATGATGTGCACCAAGGCCCGCGTCGCCGGGTACCGCGACGCCCTGGACGTCGCCGGACTCCCCTACGACCCGCGCCTGGTGCGCTACGGCGACTTCCGCCACGAGCAGGGTTACCTGCACACCAAGGCGTTGCTGGAGCTGCCCACCCCGCCGACCGGCATCTTCGCGGGCAGCGACCTGCAGGCCCTCGGCGCGTACCAGGCGCTGCACGAGCGCAGGCTCCGCGTACCCGACGACGTCAGCGTGGTCGGGTTCGACGACCTGCCCTTCGCACCGTGGACCGCGCCCCCGCTGACCACCGTGCGCCAGCCGCTGCGCGACATGGGCGCCCTCGCGACCCGCATGCTGATCTCGCTGATCAAGGGCGAGAAGCTGGCCGCGCACCGCGCCGAGCTGGCCACCAACCTCGTCGTGCGCGGCAGCACCGCCCCGGCACGGAGGAGCTGATCGGCCTGCTCGGCCCGGCCGGGCGAACGTCATCCGGACGTGTGGTGTGCAGCCCCGGAGCCGGCCTCCTCATCGGCACGTCAGGTCACCCGAGGGGATCGACGACGAAGAACGAGGATTCTCCGGTTGCTTCGCCGTGATCGATCCACACCTCAGCGTCGGGCCTGCCGCGCAGGAGGTGGCCGGGGAAGTTGATCGGTTCGAGCGCCACCGCCTGCTCCCCGTGCCCGGGATGGGCGCAGAAGGTCGAGTCCTCCGCGAATTGGGTGGTGCCGTCGTCAGGCCCGATCTCCACGCGCATCACGTAGTGCCGGAGGTAGTCGCCGTCCGGGGCGCGGAACGAGTAGCACGCGGGGTCCGCCAGCCCGCTGACGACGGTGAAGGTGGCCTCCTGCCTGGCCGTGGCGTCGCTGTCGGCCGAGATCTCCCCCATCGCGGCGTACTTGTTCCACGGATTCCGGTGCAGGTACCGCTCGCCGCTCGCCGCACGCAGCGAGAAGCGGCCGAGCGCCAGGGCTTTGCCGGATGTCCGGACCTGCGCGGGCTGGGCGTCGGTCGGTCGGCCCTGCGACGACACCGGGCTCGTCGTCGGCGGGAGGTCGGCCGGCGTCACGGTCGTCCGTCCGACTGTGGTGGACTCCGGCGCTGCCCGAGTCCCGGCGTCCGACCCCGGCGGTGTGTGGACGGTCGACAGCGCGACCTGGCGCTCCTCCGACTCCGTCGGCTGCGTGTAGTGGTGCACCACGATGGCAGCGACCGTCGTCACCGCCGCCGCTGCCGCCGCCGCCAGCGCTTTCAGGGACACCCCGCCTGCTGTAGCGGCGGCGGAGGTCGTGGCCGCCGCCGCTCCGGTGGCCGCGGTCGAGGCCAGTTGGTGCAGGACGAGTCCGGCCAGGCCGATCGGCAACGGGACGAGCGCGAGGTTGCCCACCAGGCCTTCCAGCGGCATCAAGTCGGACGTGCACTGCCCGCACGACCGGACGTGGCGTCCCAGCCGCTTGCGCCACCGGGCCGACGGCGTGCCGTCCCAGCTCCGGGCCTCTTCCGCCAACTCCCTGCAACGGGGTACGGCGGCCAGTGCCCTGGCCACGGCCCGCGCGGTGTCCAGGCGCTGCTTCACCCGCTGGATGCGGACCGCGACGTGCTGGGCGGGTTCGTCACAGGCCGCCACCACGTCCGCGCGGGTCAGCTCGCCCGCGACCTCCAGCCACCACAGCGCGAGCACCTCGCGTTCTTCGTCGTCCAGCCAGCGGGTGGCCCGGACCGCCTCCTCCCGCTGCCCCGACAGCTCCAGGCGCAGGATCGTGAGGTCGGCGAAGTCCAGGCGCCGGTCGGCCAGGTTGTCGACGTCCTCGGGCAGGCCCACCTTCTCCCGTCGCTGGTCGTGGTGCCACCACGAGCGCACCTGGCGGATGGCGATCGCGACCAACCAGGAACGCAGGCGCTCCGGGTCGCGGAGTCGGGGAAGGCCGTCCAGGGCGCGCAGCACCGTCTCCTGCACGACGTCGTCCACGTCACCCCGCCCGTTCATCGCCCGGCCGACGACGTTGTAGAGCAGGGGTAGACAACCGGTGACGAACCGCTCGACCGCCCGCGGGTCACCGGCCTGTGCCGACCGGATCACCTCCGATCCCGGCAGGTCCACGACCGCCCTCACACGCACTGGTCGCCTCCGTCATCGTCACCGCGGGTGTGCCCGCATCACGGCGAAGGCTACCGCCACCGCAGAGCCAAGCGCTCAGGTGTCCGGAAATCTCCCGCTCTCCCAACGCTTGCGGTTCCGACCCCACTCCCAAGTGGAGGGTCAGCGCGTCCGACCGGTGCCGGTGCCACTCACCGGACAGCGGGCAGCCCATAACACTTCGCCACTGCGGTCCACGTCACACCGAGCGGAGCCGGCGTTCTGTTATCCGAGTGCCCACGGGGTGGTCTCCACCGATGAGGTCTCGCGCACCGCGCTTCCCGCCGCTGTGGGTGCGCATGGCCCGCCCCACCGTCGATGGACCGCTGGAGAACGCCGCTGATGACGTACCAAAACCCGCCCGAACCGTGGGAAGCCGACCCGTCCGCGACGGATGGCCACCACGCCGGCGCACCGGCCCCGGGCCAACACCCCGCGGCGGGACGTCCCACTGGGCCACGGCCGCCCGTGCGGCAGGCGCCGCAGTCCGACCCGCGTGCTCGGCGGCCGGATCCGCGTTTCCCGGTGGTCGACCCACGCGGCCCTCGATCTCATCCTCATCAGCGGCCGACGGATCCACACCCACCGCGACAGGACCAGCCGCGGGCCGACGCACACGGCGGCCGACCCGATCCGCGCGTCCGGCAGCCCGACGCGCGCCCGCGACCCGACGCGCGGCCACAGCGACCCGACGCGCGGCCACAGCGACCCGACGCGCGGCCATCGCGATCCGATCCGGATGGCAGGCGGTCCGAGGCCCGCACGCCGGACGCCGACGCACCCCTGCGGACTGGTGCGCCCGCACCCGAGCGCCGCGTCCAGAGCGCGAAATCCGCCCGGCCTGAGAAGTCGAACCGCCGCTGGATGATGGCGGGCATCGGCGGACTGCTCGCCGCGGGCGGCCTGTCCTGGTTCGGCAAGGGCCTGCTCGAGGACGAACCGGCCACCACCGAGAACACCGCGCAGCCGGTCTCCGACGCGGTCGAGCGACGGAGCGCCCCCAGCGCCGCTCAGCCGACCGCACCCGGTGCCGCACCGCTCCCCTCGCGTCCGGTGGACGACGCGCCGAAGGTCGCCGGGAGTTTCGCCGACCGCGACACCAGCTACAGCCGGGCGGTCGCTCCGGAGGAGGCGTACACGGGACCGGCGGGCCTCGCGGCGTCCCCGAAGGTGGCCGCCGAAGAGGTCGCGCAGGCCGAGAACGTCGTGAAGACCCCGTTGACCGGGGAGTCGAAGCTACATCTGCTGCGACGACTGACGTTCGGGCCCACCCCGGCTGACGTGGCGGAGGTGGAGAAGCTCGGCATCGACGACTGGATCGAGCGGCAGCTCCGCCCCGAGGAGCTGGACGACCCGATCGCCGACCGGGTGCTGGAAAAATTCCCGCTGGTGTCGATGACCACGGCGGAGCTGCTCGCCACCATCGAGCGGTTCTCGTGGAGCGCGATGGTGGAGGTGCGCGACGCGACGCTGGCCCGCCAGTTGTGGAGCAAGCGGCAGCTCCTCGAGGTGATGGTCGAGTTCTGGCACAACCACCTGCACGTCCCGATCCCCGGCGACTCCTGGGACACCGCGGTGTTCCACGACCGGGAAGTCATCCGCAAGCACGCCCTCGGCAAGTTCGCCGACCTGCTGCGCGCCAGTGCCCGCAGCCCTTCGATGTTGTGGTACCTGAGCAACGCCCTGTCCAACCGCGAGTCGGTCAACGAGAACTACGGCCGCGAGGTGCTCGAACTGCACACGGTCGGCATCGACGGCGGGTACAACGAGGAGGACGTGCGCAACAGCGCCTACATCCTCAGCGGCCGGACCGCCACCTGGGAAGGCGAGTTCCACTACGACCCGGCCAAGCACTGGGTCGGCGAGGTGCACGCGCTCGGCTTCTCCGACGCCAACGCCTCACCCGACGAGGGCCTGGCGGTCGGCGACCGGTACCTCGACCACCTGGCACGCCTGCCGGCCACCGCCCGGCGCATCGCGGGCAAGCTCGCCGTGCGGTTCGTGTCGGACAACCCGCCGCAGTCCCTGGTGGACCGGCTCGCCCAGGCGTACCTGGACAACGACACCGCCATCGTCCCGGTGCTGCGCGTGCTGTTCCGGTCCCTGGAGTTCTGGGCGGCCCCCGGGCAGAAGCTCCGTCGACCGGGGGAGAACTACACGGCGACGGCCCGCGTCCTCGACGTGCTGCCCGGTGATGCCACGGGCAAGGGCCTGGAGTCGTTCTCCGTCTGGGACATGGGACCGCTGGGGCAGGCGCCGCTCGGCTGGACTTCCCCGGACGGCTACCCGGACGTGGCCGGCGCGTGGCGGTCGACGCACATCACGCTCGGCCAGTGGAACGCGCACCGCGTCCTGGTGCACGGCCATCGTCCGGGACTCACCTTCCGCAAACCGGAATCCCTGGTCGAGGACCCGCCCGCGACGACCGGCGAATACCTCGACGCGCTCGCCCGTCGACTGCTGTTCCAGCCACTCCGCGCGAGCGAGCGGCAGGCGTTGCTGGACTACCTCGAAGCGAAGGACGACGCCCCGGTGGGTGAGCCACCGCTCGGCGGCCACATCGCCGAGGTGGCCGCCCTGATGCTCGACTCGATCAACCACTCGCTGCGGTAGGAGAACGACCCGTGGAACAGAACCCTCCCCAGACGCCCGCGGTGCCCGAGCGCACGATCGACGAGATGCGCCGGCACGGGCCGACGGTGCTGGACGGCGCGGTCCGCCTCCACTCCGAAGCCGTCGGCGCCGAGCTCGACGGTCAGCGCGACCTGTGGCGGCGCGGCTTCACCCGCCGGCGGCTGCTGGCGGGCGCCGGCGCCGTCGCGGTGGCCGGGCTCGGTAGCCAGCTCGTGACGTCCAAGGTGTCCTTCGCCGCCCAGAACACCACTGACAAGACGCTGATCATGGTGTTCCTGCGCGGCGGTGTGGACGGGCTGTCCGTCGTCGTGCCGCGCGGCGACCGCAACTACCTGGACGCCCGCCGTGACGTCGCGGTCGGACCGGGTGCCCTCCTCGCCGGAGACGACCGCTTCGGCCTGCACCCGGCTCTCGCCCCGCTCGTCCCGCTGTGGAACGCCGGCACGATGGCCGCCGTCCACGCGGTGTCCGGCGACAACATCAGCCGGAGCCACTTCCAGGCGACGGACTGCATCGAACGCGGCGCCGCCAGCCCGTCGGTGAGGACCGGCTGGTTGGAACGGGTCCTCGGCGAACTCGGTCCGGGCACCACCTTCCGCGCTGTCGCCGAGGGTGGAACCGTGCCGCGGTCCATGATCGGGAGCGAGGCCAAGGTCGTCATGCACAGCCTGAAGGACCTCCACCTCGCGACCTGGGAAGGCGTCCGGGAACGGTCGTTGACCGCGTTGAAGGGCCTGTACACCGGTCTGGACCACCCCGAGGCGGTGCAGACGACCGAAACCCTCGCCATGCTCGCCGCCGCACGTGAGCTCGACGGCGCGGCGGAAGCCTCGGCCGCCACGTGGCCCGAGGGTGAGTTCGCCGCGCAGATGAGGAACCTCGCCACGCTCATCAAGGCCAAGGCAGGCCTGCGGGTGGCCTCGGTCGACGTCGGCGGGTGGGACATGCACACCAACATCGGCACCCCCGACAAGGGCGACATGCACAGCCACCTCACGTACCTGTCCACCGCCCTCGCCGCGTTCGCCGCCGAGCTGGGCCCAGCCTTCGCCGACGTCAACGTCGTGCTGATGAGCGAGTTCGGCCGTCGCGTCGAGGTCAACGGCAGTTCCGGCTTCGACCACGGCCGCGGTGGTCTGATGATGCTGCTGGGCGGTGGCCTGCGCGGCGGACGCGTGCACGGGGCCTGGCCGGGCCTGGCCGCCGACGCGCTGGACGAGGGCGACCTGGCCGGTGCCAACGACTACCGCGACGTCCTCGGCGAGTTGCTGACCAAGCGGCTCGGACTCGGCTCGACCAACACCATCTTCCCCGACCACGCCCAGCAGAACCTGGGCGTCTTCACCTGAGCCACCAGTGGTGCGATCCGGAGGAACACGGCCGGCAGGGCCGCAGTCGTGCTGTCGACCCTGCCCGCCCTGTGCCTGTTCCTGGTGAGAGGCAGCGACGTCGTCGATTTCGCTCGGCACTTCGGTGAAAGCCGGTCGGCCGGAGCGAGCGCCTCGTCTGGATGCGAGAAGCCGGCCGCGCACCGCGCCGAGCTGGCCACCAACCTCGTCGTGCGCGGCAGCACCGCCCCGGCACCGAGGAGTTGATCGGCCTGGAGCAGGCCGGTACCCCTCGCACAGCTGTGCGAGGGGTACCGGAGACTTCCTCGTGACGACGGCGGCGGGGCATCCGGCGATGAGAGCGCCGGGTCGGCCGCCCGCTCATCCGGCGTTGACGGTGAACCCCTGCTGGTTGCCGTAGTCGACGAGCGCCTTCTGCCAGTCGGCCAGACCGGGGTCGATCGCGGTGCCGCCTGCGTAGGACTTGCCGACGGTGTCGCCGAAGATCGTGTTCGCGTAGATCTGGTAGGGCAGGTAGGACCAGCCGGTCGAGACCTGTTCGGCGGCCGCGGTGAGGATCTGGTTGGCCTTCTGCCCGCCGAAGTAGGGCGTCTCCTCGTCCTTGAAAGCCGGGGACTCGAGGTCGGCCTTGGTGGCGGGGAAGCCGCCGCTGTCCACGAACGGCTTGACGCCGTTGCCGTTGTTGAGCCAGCGCACGAAGGCCGCCGCGAGCGCGGGCTTGGAGCTCTGCTTGAGGACCGACTGCGTGCTGCCGCCGTTCTCCCCGGTGACCGGTGCTCCGCCGTCGTAGGTGGGCACCGGGGCGACGGCCCACTTGCCCGCGCCGTCCTTGACCGACGACTCCAGCACGCCCGGCATCCACGCGCCGCTCACCAGGCTGGCGATCGTGCCGTCACCCAGCGCCTTGTACCAGGCGTCGGACCAGCTGGGGATGGGCGCCAGCAGCTTCTGCTCCACGAGCTGGTTCCAGACCGAGGTCCACTTCTTGGTGCCCTCGTCCTGGAGGTTGATGGTCACCGACTTGCCGTCGGTCTTGAAGGGCCGACCGCCTGCCTGCCAGATCATGCTGTTGGCGAAGCCCGCTTCACCGGTGTCGTTGGTGATGTACTTGGTCGGGTCGGCGGCGTGCAGCTTCTTGCCCGCCTCGACGTACTCCGCCCAGGTCGTGGGCGCCGCGATGCCGTGCTGGTCGAACAGCTGCTTGTTGTAGAACAGGGCCATCGGGCCGGAGTCCTGGGGCAGGCCGAACAGCCCGCCGCCGACCTTCACCGAGTTCCACGTGGACGGGGTGTAGTCGTCCTCGAAGGCGTTGAAGCCGTACTGGCCGAGGTCGACCAGCGAACCGGTGAGCGCGAACTGCGGCAGTGCCTGGTACTCGACCTGGGCGACGTCGGGTGCGCCGGAGCCGGCCTTGATGGCGTTCTGGAGCTTGGTGTAGTGGTCGTTGCCGGTGCCGGCGTTGACGTAGTTGACCTTGACGTTGGGGAACTCCTTCTGGAACGCCTCGACCTGCGCCTTGGCGGACGGGGTCCAGCTCCAGTAGGTGATCTCGCCGCCTTCGCGCAGGGCCGCGTCGACCGCTTCCTGCGTACCGGTGGCGCCGCCCTGCGCAGTGCCGTTGCCACCGGAGGAGCACCCTGCGAGTGCTGTGGCCAACGCGAACGTCAGAGCGGCGGCCGCCTTCCAGCGGCGCTTGGTGAGTGACATGGGAAAGGACCTTTCGCGGCGGTGATGAGGGGTGTTGGTCGTGGAGGACGAACCGGTGTCACTGCTTGACGCTGCCCGCGGTCAGGCCTGACTGCCAGAAGCGCTGGAGCAGCAGGAACGCGATGACGAGCGGGACGATGGTGATGACCGAGCCGGTGATGACCAGGTGGTAGATCGGCTGTGCGCCGACCCCGGCGGCTTGGGCGCTCCACTGGTTCAGGCCCACGGTCAGCGGGTACCAGTCGGGTTCGCTGAGCATGATCAGCGGCAGGAAGTAGTTGTTCCAGGTCGACACCACGGCGAACAGCGCGACGGTGACCACGCCGGGCAGCAGCAGGCGCAGGGTGACGGTGAGGAAGATGCGGACCTCGCCCGCGCCGTCGATGCGGGCGGCCTCCAGCAGCTCGTCGGGGACGGCCTCGACGGTGTAGGTCCACACCAGGTACAGGCCGAACGGGCTGACCAGCGACGGGATGATGATCGCCCACGGGGTGTTGGTCAGCCCGAGGTTGCTGAACATCAGGAACGTCGGCACCGCCAGCGCCGTGCCGGGGATCGCGATCGCGCCCAGCAGCACGGCGAACACGGCGCGGCGGCCGCGGAAGCGGTACTTGGCCAGGCCGTAGCCCGCGGCGGTGGCCAGCACCGTCGCGCCGCCCGCGCCCACCACGACGTACAGCAGGGTGTTGCCCAGCCACCGCAGGAAGATCCCGCCGTCGTGGGTGAACGTCCCGGTGATGTTGTCCAGCAGCGCGAAGCTGCCGCCCGGCTCGAAACCGGACGTGGTCAGCAGGTCTTGCTGGGTCTTGGTGGCGCTGATCAGCAGCCACGCCAGCGGCACCAGCGTGTACAGCAGGTACACCGCCATCGCCGCGGTCAGCACCCTGGACTTGCGTGGCCGGAGCGGGGAGTGGGTCGTCACCACGGTGCTCACACACCCTTCCGGGAGCCGCGCAGCTGCACGACGTAGGCGATGATCGCGGTGATGACGCCCATGACGATCGCGACGGTGGCCGAGTAGTTGTACTGCTGGCCGCTGAAGGAGAGGTTGTAGGCGTACATGTTGGGCGTGTAGTAGGTGCTGATCGCGTTGGGGGCCAACGACCGCAGGATGTTGGGCTCGTTGAACAGCTGGAAGCTGCCGATGATCGAGAAGATCGTGGCGATCATCAACGCACCGCGGATGGCGGGCAGCTTGATGCTGCGGACGATCCGGAACGTCCCCGCGCCGTCGATCGCCGCGGCCTCGTACAAGTCGTGCGGCACGACCTTGAGCGCCGAGTACAGGATCAGCATGTTGTAGCCGACGAACTCCCAGGTCACGATGTTGCCGATCGAGGCGAGGACCCAGTCGCCCGACAACGGCTCGACGGCCTTGCGCCCGAGCAGCTCATTGAGGTCCGCGGCCAGGCCGAAGTTGTCGCCGTAGATGAACCCCCACATCAGCGCCGCCACCACACCCGGCACCGCGTACGGCAGGAAGATCACGATCCGGAACAGCCCCGCCGCGTGCAGCCGCGCGCTGTCGATCGCCAACGCGGCCACCAGCGCCAACCCCAGCATCACCGGCACCTGCACCAGCAGGAACACCAGCACCCGCAGGAACGACTCCCAGAACTTCGCGTCGCCCAGCACGGCCGCGTAGTTGTCCAGTCCCACGAACTCCGTGCCGCCGAAGAACACCTGCTCGCGGAACAGGCTCAACCACATCGCATAGGCGATCGGCGCCAGGAACACCAAGGCGAACACCAGCAGGAACGGCGCGACGAACACCCAACCTCGGCGATCCACGCGCAGGCGACGAGAGGGCCCGCGGGTCGGGCGCGCCGAACGTGCCGGCGGAACCTGGACCGGCGGCGAGATGGACGTCATCGTCACTCCTGTCGACCAGCACTGCGGCAGGTCATGTTCACGTTAACATTCCTCGTTGACGCTAACCCCGGGACCACGACGTGTCCAGTGTGGAGCGTCGATTCAGTCGGGTGGCATTCCGGATTCCGCCGTCCACTCGCGATAGAGATGCCAGTCGGAGTGACGGTGGAGAACCACTTCTTGACACACCGTCAGCGGCCCGACACGGTGAAGCCGTGTTCATGGCCGTACCGGGTGATGGATTCCTGCCACTGGCCCAAGCCCGTCCTCAGGTCCGACTCACCGGTGATCGCCTTCCCGACGGTGTTGTCGAAGACCGTGTTGGCGTACTCCTGGTAGGGCAGGTACTGCCAGCCGGTGCCCACTCGCCGCGACGCCTCGGCGAACACCTGGTTCGCGGGTTGGCCGCCGAAGAAGGGGACGGGCTGCTCGCGGAACGCGGGATCGTCCAGCAGGGCCTTGGTCGCCGGGAACAGGCGCACGTCGGCGTTCAGCGACGCCGCACCCTCGGGGTCGGAGTTGAGCCACTGGGCGAAGGCGACCGCGGCGGCCTTCTTCTCGCTCTCGGCCGTGACCGCGACCGAGGAGCCACCGTGCTCCCCGGCCGTCGGTTCGGCCGCGTTCCACTGCGGCATCGGGGCGACCGCCCACTGCCCACTCGTCCGCGGGATCGACTTCTCCAGGTTCGCCAGCCCCCACGCGCCTGCGAACCACGTGGCGTACCTGCCCTCCGCCATGGAGGTCCACCACTCGTCCGTCCACTCGGTGACGGGCTCGACCGTGCCGTCGTCCAGCATCGCTCCCCACACCTCGGCGAACGCGTCGACGCCGGCATCCGCGGTGAGGTTGACCCCGATCGACCTGTTCGGCCGGTTGGCGAACGGCCTTCCGCCCGCCTGCCAGATCAGACCGCCCACTGTGCCGAAGTCCACCGGGTCCAAGGAGGTGACGTAGGTGCCTGGTCGGTCGCGCTTGAGGCGCTGGGCGGTCCTGCGGTACTCGTCCCACGTCCCGGGTGGCTCCAGGCCCAGCCGGTCGAAGACGTCCTTCCGGTAGAACATCACCATCGGCCCTGTGTCCTGGGGGATGCCGTAGACCTTGTCGTCCACCACGACTTGTGACCACGCCGACGCGGTGAACCGCTCTTCGAGGTCCGCCACCCCGTACGGGGTGAGGTCGGCGATCTGGCCGGAGGTCGCGAACTGCGGCAGGGCGAAGTACTCGATCTGGGCCAGGTCGGGTGCACCGACCTTGGTGTTGAGCGTGTTCTGGAGCCTGAGGTAGTGGTCCGGCCCCTGACCGGCGTTGACCACGTCGATCTTGATCTTGGGGTGCGCGGTCTCGAACTTGTCGACCGCCTTCTCGATGTTGGGCACCCAAGTCCAGAAGGTCAGCGTGGTCGGCTGGTCCAGCGCTGCCCGCACCGCTGCCGCACCGGTCGGCTGCTCGTCGGCGGACCCGCAGCCGGCCAGCGCCGCGGCTGCGACCACCAGCACCGCGAGGGTGCGGCGCGGTCGTCTCTCGGAGGGCATGGGGCGGGCCTTTCACGGATTGGTCGTGGGGAGGGGGATGAGGGCGTCGCCGGTCGCCCGCCGCTGCTGTCGCGGCGGGCGACCGGCCGTGGTCCTACACCAGCAACCACTGCTGGTTGGCGCCACCGTTGCAGGCGTACTGGGTCAGTGCGGTCCCGGCGGTCGTGGAGAACGCGCTGAGCTCGAGGCACTGCCGGCTGTTGACGTTGGCCAGGGTGAAGTAGCCGCCGATCGTCGGCGTCCTCGTCCACAGCTGCGCCGTGCTGCTGTTGCACGTCTGCTGCACGGCGGCCGCCCCGCTGGCGGTGGAGCCGCCGGCGATCGCCAGGCACTTGCCGCTGCCGGCGCTCACGAGCCTGTAGTTGTCACCCACCCGCGTCACCGTCCAGAACTGGTTGGCTGCGCTGTGGCAGCCGTACTGGTTGACCGCCGCGCCGTCGGCGGTGCTGCTGCCCCACACGTCGGCGCACATGTTGCTGTTCTGGTTGACCAGGTGGTTGCTGCGGGAATCGAGCGGCGCCGACAGGACCGGCCACCCGTTGACCATCGAGATGTGGCGGATGTCCAGCTCGGGGCGGCCGTTCACGTTGCCGTTGTAGTAGTGGTAGGCGAGGTACTTCTCGGCTCCGTCGTCGTAGACGTCCGCGCCGCCCGCGCCGACCTTCGGCCACGCGCCGCGCATGACCACCGTGCCGCCTTCAGGGGCGGTCATCGGCACGCCGCTCCGGTCGAGGTACGGCCCGGTGATGCTCGTGGACCGGCCGACGACGGTGTAGTAGGTGCTGTTGGTCCCGATGCAACAGCTGCCCTCCGAGCCGAACAGGTAGTAGTACCCGTCGCGGTACATAAAGGTCTGGCCCTCGATGCCGTTGGCCACCCGCCACGTCCTGGTGTCGCTCGTGGACAACTTGCCCGTGGCCGGGTCGAGCACCCGCATGTACGTGCCGTACCAGGAACCCCAGGCCACGTAGAGGCGACCGTCCTGACCCCACTCCACCGCCGGGTCGATCGGGTAGTCCCTGTCGGTGATCATGCCCTGGTCCGTCCACGGGCCTTCGATGCTGTTCGAGGTGAGCAGGCCCATGACCGCGTAGTAACCCTTGCCGGGAATCGAGGCGGCGTAATACAGGTAGTACCGGTTGTTGAAGAACGTGATGTCGGGCGCCCAGATGTGCGTGGGGTTCTCGCCGAGCCGGTCGATGATCCAGCGCGGCGTGGACCCCCACACGTTGGCGATCCGGGTCCAGCCGGTGGCCGCGTTCCCGGCGCACGTCCGGCGCACGGAGATCGTGGGCGCGTCGGTGGCGAAGGAGTAGTAGCAGTTGCCGACCTTCATGACGCTCGGGTCGTGTGCCACGACGTCGCCGCTGAGCGCGGTGGCCGGGGTGGTGCCGGCGAGGTGGAGCAGCGCCGTCGCCACCAGCGTCAGCACGCAGGTGATGGCGAGGCCACGACCCCGGGTCCGGTGCCGGGCAGCGTGGAAAGTGTCGTCGTTGACTCTTTCGAACATCGATTCCTCATTCCCGAGGAGAACGCCCGGCAGGATCGACCGGGATGTCCGGGGAGGCGTGTGCGTCCGCGCCGCCACGGGAAGGCCGCCGGTCGAACCCGGTGACCTCCCCCTGGCGCTTCGGCGGTGTGCGCGTCAGCCGTCGACTAGCTCGACACCTGGACGAGCGACCACTGCTGTTCGAGGCCGTTCACGTCCGGCCACTGGATGACCTGCGCGCCGTCGGCGGTGGATCCACCACCGACGCTCAGGAGCTTGCCGCTGTGGCGGGCGCGGATCTTGTAGTAGGCGCCCACCGGTTCGAGCCGGAACGACTGGTCGAACGCGGTGTTCTGCACCCACTGCGCCGCGTGCGCCGCGTCGGCCGTGCTCCCGCCGTAGATGGACACCGCCCGGCCGCTGTTGCGGTTGAGCAACGTCCGGTAGCCGTCACCGGTGTCCGTGACGTGCCAGTGCTGGTTGAAGCCGCCGTTGTCGGGCCACTGCACGAGGTTCGCGCCGTCGGCCAGGTCGGCGCCGAACGCGTCGAGCACCTTGCCGCTCTGCCGGTTGACCAGCTTGTAGTACGCCCCGGCGGATCGCCCGAAGTCGATGTCGGCGTGGCTGATGGTGCCCGCTCCGGAGAGGATCAGCACCCGGCCGGTGCGCGGCACGTACGTGAGGTTGCGGAAGTAGCCCGCCTGGATGGTGGTGCGCTGCCGCGTCCAGGGGCCGGTGCTGCTGCCGCTGGGGTTGACCCAGACGTCGCCGCTGCCGGATGCGTTGAACATCAGCCGGCCGTCGGGCAGGCGGATGACGACCGGGCTTCCACCGGTGGTGAGCGTGGGGGAACCGGCGGTGACCGGGAGCGCGCTGATGTTGGTTCCCGCCGCACCGCCCACCGAGCGGAAGTCCAGCGGGTTCGACGAGATCTTGTAGCGCACGTTGTCGCCGCCGCCGAAGTACTCGTACGTCATCATCCACCGGCCGTCGGAGGTCGGCACCACGTTCGGCATGCCCGGACGTCCGCCGCCGATCTGGCTGACACCGGCAACGGTCTCGGTGAGGCCCGCGACGTCCACCACGGGTGCGCTCCACCCGCTGGAGGTGTAGCCGTTCCAGGTCCGGTGGGCGATGACCTGTCCGTGGGAGTCGGGTGCGGTGGCGTTGTCGGGGCGCATGGTCAGGACACCGGTCGAGGGGTTGTAGCCGGTGAAGTCGTTCTCGTCCGAGTAGTAGGCGACGAGCTGGTTGTTGTACACCATCAGGTACGGCTCCCAGACGGGATCGACCTGGCGGTAGGTGTTGGCGCGGGCGATGCGCTGGCCGATGGCGCCGGCGCTGCCGCCCTGCCACCCGGCCGTGGTGATGATGTTGAGGAAGTTCCAGGACGCGCCCTGGTCGGTGCTGGAGTACAGGGCGGTCGCCATGTCGCGGCGGTCACCGTCGTTGGTCGGCACCCAGTTCGGGTCGGCGGCCTTCTGCTCGGTGAAGTAGTGGTCCTCCCCCGTCACGGTCGTCGCCAGCAGCAACGTGCCCGCGCTCAGGTTTCCGACGTTCTGGGGAAGGGTGTAGAAGAACGGGCTGCCCCAGTTGCTCGTGTACTTCGCGTACGCGGGGTTGCTCGACATGTACGCCGGCGCCCGCACCTCGGCCAGTGGCTGCCACGTGGTGCCGTCGTCGTCGCTCTTGTACACGGGGATGACCTGACCGACCGCCGTGCCGGTCGGGCCGACGAGGGCCCGTTCGAAGCCGGCGACCAGGCGGCCGCTCGGGAGCGCCGCCGACTTGGAGTAGATCGCGCAGTTGCCGAGGCCCTTGGTGCACTGCGCGTTGGCGGGCAGTTGGTAGAGCGTTCGCGGGGTCGGGCTGACTGCCCCGGCGGGAACGGTGGGGATGGCCAACAACGCCACTCCCATCACCGCGGTCACGGCCCTCGCGAGCCACTTCTTCGTGTTCACGGGCTGTCCAATCGGGATTGTTCGGTTCTCGTGGTGGTGGTCCGGAGCTGGAGGCGGAAAGCCGGGCCACCGGAGCGATCGTCGCCATGCTCACGTAAACATGACTGCGCGGGCATCACTGACGGCGAGACTTGCCCGCGCTTCGCCGCGCCGGAGCCGGCGCGGCTGCCTCGAGGAACGGTGTGCCGTCGGTTGACAGCCCCGAAGCGGGGACCGGTGAGTGCGGTGCCTGCCGCAGGATTCTCATCACGTGACCTCTCTCGTGCAGCGCACGGTCATTCGGCGTGTCGCCGGAGCACGGCCACCGCCCGCGGTGGCAGGACGAGCTGCCGCCCGGAGGCGTCGGGGCCGACGACGACGTCGCCGTCCAGGTCGGGGACGTCGACAGGCTCGTGGGTGCGGTTGATCAGGAACCAGAAGGTCGCGTCGTGGCCACCGCGGACGGCCAGCTCGACCCGGCCACGGGCCTCCGGCGGGAGTTCGCTGCGGACGACGGCCGCGTCCAGCAGCTCCGCCAGCACCGGACGCAGGCCCACGGCCCCGAGGCGGGTGGACACGTACGTGGCCGACCCGGTCGCCGTGACGCGCCTGGTGATCGCGGGCCGATCCGCGTGGTCCCCGGTCTTGTACCAGGCGAGGACCTCCACCTCGGCCGAGGTGACGTCGATGCGGTCGGTCCACATCGTGCCGGTCGTGCCGTTGTCCAGGTCGACCCGCCGGTCGTCGGGCAGGGGGCCGAACTCCTCGATCCGGATGCCCAGCAGTTCCCTCAGCGCGCCGGGGTGGCCACCGGTCCAGACGTGGTCGTTCTCGTCGACGACGCCGGAGAAGTACGTCACCGCGAGGTGTCCCCCGTTCGCGACGTAGGCGTTCAGGCGCTCGGACAACGCCGCCGGGACCACGTGCAGCACCGGGGCGACGACCACGTCGTACCCGTCGAGCGGCGTGTGCGCGGGCACCACGTCGACGCGGACGCCGAGGTCGAGGAAGGCCGAGTACCAGTCGAGCGCTTCCTGGCGGTAGTCCAGGAGCGAGGTCGGGTGGGAGTCCTGCTCGGACGCCCACCAGGACTCCCAGTCGAAGAGGATCGCGGCCTTGGCCGGGCGGCGCACCGTGCCCGCGACAGGAGCGAGCTCCTCCAGGGTCCGGCCGAGGTCCTTGACGGAGCGGAAGACCTCGCTGTCCTCCCCGGCGTGCGGCAGCATCGCGGAGTGGTACTTCTCCGCACCGGCGACCGACTGCCGCCACTGGAAGAAGCACACCGCGTCGGCGCCGTGGGCCACGTGGGTCAGCGAGTCGCGGGCCAGCTCGCCCGGCCGTTTCGCCAGGTTGACGGGTTGCCAGTTGACGGCGCTGGTGGAGTGCTCCATCAGGAACCAGGGGCGTCCCGGCGCGAGGTTGCCGGTCAGGTTCGCCGAGAACGACAGCTCGTCGAGCGCCTGCGGCCCGGGGTGCACGTAGTGGTCGTTGGAGACGAAGTCGACCTCGTCCGCCCAGTCCGCGTAGTTCATGCCCTTGATGCCGCGCATGACCATGAAGTTCGTCGTGACCGGCACGTCCGGGGTGACAGCCCTCAGGAGGTCGCGCTCGGCCCGCAGGTAGTCCTTCAACGCGTCGGAGGAGAAGCGCTTGAAGTCCAGCTGCTGCGTCGGATTGGGGTGCGCCGCCGCCTGCCGGGGAGGCAGGACCTGGTCCCAGTCGCTGTAGTGCTGCGACCAGAACGCCGTGCCCCAGGCGGAGTTCAGCTCGTCCAGCGCGCCGTACCGGGCCCGCAACCACGTTCGGAACGCACGCGAGGCGTCGTCGGAGTAGTCGTAGACGTTGTGGCAGCCCAACTCGTTGGACACGTGCCAGGCCGCCAGCGCCGGGTGGTCGGCGTACCGCTCGGCCAGGGCGCGCACCAGGCGCAACGCGTGCTCGCGGAAGACGGGCGAGGTCGGCCGCCAGTGCTGGCGAGCACCCGGCCACACCGTCGCGCCGGTCCGGTCCACGGGCAGGACCTCGGGGTGCTCGGTGGTCAACCACGGTGGTGGCGAGGCCGTCGCCGTCGCGAGGTCCACGGCGATGCCGCCCGCGTGCAGCAGGTCCATGACGGTGTCGAGCCACGTGAAGTCGTAGGCGTCCCGGGTTGGCTGGAGCCGCGCCCACGAGAAGATCCCCAGGGACACGATGTTCACCCCGGCCGCCCGCATCGCCCGGACGTCGTCGTGCCACACCTCGGCGGGCCACTGCTCCGGGTTGTAGTCGGCGCCGTAGGCCAGCCGCGCCCTGGCGGTCGCGTCGGGCCGGCGTAGCCAGCGAGGGGCAGGACGAGGGACCACTGCTGCTCCTTGACGTTTCGAGTGCGCCACGAGTGGCCGATCGGCTCGACCACCCGCTTCATGTTCACGTCAACATGGCCGTGGGCACGCGATCGCGACGTCCATGACGCGCACAGCGATCGACGGGAAGTTCACCACAGGGTCGGCACGAGCACGCCGGACCATGTTAACGTAAACATCAGGCTGATAGTGTCACCGTGGCACACGGTCGTCAAGACCCGACGCGTCAGTAGCAGGCGCCCGTCGAGGAAGGTGGTAGGCGATGAGCGCCGCGGAAAGATCGTCAGGAACGACACCACCGGCCTCCTCCGGCCGCCGGGGTCGCGCGAAACGCGGGGTGTCCATCGGCGACGTGGCGAGACTGGCCGGTGTCTCGTCGCAGACGGTGTCCCGGGTGTCCACCGGTCATCCCCGGGTGATCCCCTCGACCCGTGACCGCGTGCTCGCCGCGATGAAAGAGCTCGGTTACCGCCCCAACAGCGCCGCGCGCGCCCTGAGGATGGGCGAGTTCCGCACCCTCGGCGTCGTGCTCTTCACGCTGTCGAGCACGGGCAACAGCCGGACGGTCGAGGCGATCGCCGACCACGCCGCCGCGGAGGGCTACGCGATCACGCTCATCCCCGTCGCGAGGCCGACCCAGGACGACGTGCTCGGGGCGTTCACCCGCCTGGAGGAACTGGCGGTGGACGGGGTCATCGTGATCATGGAGGTGCACCTGTTGGACACCGCCACGGTGACGCTGCCGCCCGGCGTGCAGCTCGTCGTGGTCGACTCCGACGCGGGAGACCACTACGCCGTGGTCGACAGCGACCAGTACGACGGCGCGAGGCAGGCCGTTCGCCACCTGCTGGACCTGGGCCACCGCACGGTCTGGCACGTCGCCGGTCCGGCCGGGTCGTTCTCCGCCGAACGCCGCGCCCACGCCTGGCGCACGACCCTGGAGGAGGCGGGCCGCCGCGTTCCGCGCATCGAGCAGGGCGACTGGTCGGCTGCCTCCGGCTACCAAGCCGGCCTGCGGCTGGCCGAACGACCAGGGTGCACCGCCGTGTTCGTCGGCAACGACCAGATGGCGCTGGGCGTGCTGCGCGCCTTCCACGAACACGGTCGCACCGTGCCCGACGACATCAGCGTGGTCGGGTTCGACGACATCCCCGACGCCGGCTACTTCATCCCACCGCTGACCACGGTCCGCCAGGACTTCGCCGAGGTGGGGCGGCGCTGCGTCCAGCGCCTGCTCCAGCAGATCCGCCATGCGGGGAACGGCACCGATCCGGGCCTGGTGCCCACCCATCTGGTCATCCGCCACAGCACGGCGCCACCCCGCCGCGCGCGGTGACGCGGGCGGCGGGGCTTCCCGTGCCGCGAACCGTCAGGCAGGCGCCTGGCGCCAACGCTGGTTCGTGCCGCCGGTGCACGTCCACTGGACGAGCAGCGTCCCGCCGGTCGGGCTGTACGACGGGACGTCGAGGCACTTGCCGCTGGCGCGGTTGACCAGTGACACCGTGGTGGCGTCGAACCGGCGCACGGTCCACTGCTGGTTGTCACCGCCGTGGCAGCCGTACTGCAGCACGCTCGCGCCGTCCGCGGTCGAACTGCCCGACACGTCCAGGCACGAGCCGGTGGCCCGGTTGATCACCTCGACGTAGCCGCCCGCCCTGGCGCGGAGCTGCCAGTGCTGCGACTGCGCGGTCGACGCGGTCGCCTGCCGCACCGAGGAGCCCGACGTGTCGAGCCTGAGCCCGCTGTGCTGCGCGGTGAACGTCGAGAACGGACCGACGCCGCCCGCGGTCTGGGTCACCGTGCGGATCGTGCCGTCCGCGTTGTGGTGCAGGCGATCCATCACGACCGACCTCTTGAAGTCACCGCCGCCGGCGCGGGCGTTCTTGTGGTAGGCGATGTACCACTCCCCCTGGTACTGCACGATCGACTGGTGGTTGGTGCTGACGTTGACGTAGTCCAGGACCACGCCGCGGTAGGTGAACGGCCCCAGGGGCGACGTGCCGGTGGCGTAGTGGATCTGGCCCGGCCAGCCGGTCGAGTAGGTGAAGTAGTAGGTGCCGCCGACCTTGTGCAGGTGAGGAGCCTCGCCGTACACCGTCGAACCGGTCACCCGGACGTCGGTGATCGGCCCGGCCGTGGACACCATGTCCGCGCCCAACCGGACCACCTTCGGCGTCCGGGTCCCGAAGTACATGTAGGACGATCCGTCGCCGTCGGTGAAGATCATCGGGTCGATGGGCTCCTCGCCGACGTTCACGTCCCGGGCCCGGTCCACGAGCGGGTTGCCGCGGGCGTCGGAGAACGGGCCCGTCGGCGACGACGAGACCGCCACACCGATCTTCGTCCGGTCCACGGGGAGGTAGAGGTAGTAGCGACCGTTCCGCTCCGCCGCACCGGGCGCCCAGGCGTACTGGCTCGCCCAGGAGAACCCGGACACCGAGAACACGTCACCGTGGTCGGTCCAGTCCACCAGGTTGGACGACGAGTACGACCGCCAGGACCTCGAGTCCCAGTAGGTGCCGCTGTTGGTCTGGTCGTCGGTGAGGTAGAGGTGCACCCGCCCGTTGAACACGTGCGCGGAGGGGTCCGCGACGAACCGGTCGGGGATCACCGGGTTCGCGGCACTCGCCTGCGGCAGGCTGATCGCCATCGAACCCACGAGCACACTGGCGGCCACCATGCCGCCAAGGGCCAGTCGGCCATTGCGTGAAGTCCTGATCCTGATCACTTCCAATCTGCGGCGTGCGGACTGCGTCCCGCGTGCCAGACAGTGGGATTCCGAGCGATGACCGGCGTCATCGACGCCTCCGGGCACCCGTGCAGCCGGTGAACGGCATCACAATCGGGTCGCGCCACTCGAGGACGCTGTGTTAACGTTAACATGCCACGTGGCGAAACCCAATACCCCGAGCGGTGCTCGCGCCACCGTGGGCGAAAGTTCCCACCACGCCCCGATTTGCCGCAGGACAGCCGGCCGTTTCCGCCCGTTGCGGCGGCCCGGCGCGTCACCCCACCGGCACCACGCGAACGTGCTCGGCACGAGAGTCCCGCTCACGCCAACGCGACCATCGTGGTCGCCCCTGGGAGCGACTGCGGCACTCGGGAAGGCTTGGGGGGTGTACTGCCGGTACACCTCTCGGTGGTGACTCGCTGAACGGGCGAGGAGCGGCTTACCTGGATAACGTGGCTCTTCGCCGCCCGGTCGTGAGCACGGCCGGGCAGTGGGGCCGCATCCGACGCCGGAACGGCTTCCCACCGCCTGCGCCGGATCCGCGACCGCACTCGGCGGCCGGTACACCCGTACCGCACGCCTCACCACGGAAGGACTCCCCCATGCGCGGAGCAGTGATCCACGCACCCGGCGACGTCCGCTTGGAAACCCTGGACGACCCGAAGATCCTCCACCCGACCGACGCGATCATCCGCACGGCTGTCACCTGCGTGTGCGGTTCGGACCTGTGGCCCTGGCGCGGCCTGGAGCCGATCGGCGACGCGCACCCGATGGGCCACGAGTACGTGGGTTTCGTCGAGGAAGTCGGCGCCGAGGTCACCTCGGTCAAGCCGGGCCAGTTCGTCGTCGGCTCCTTCGCGACCTCGGACAACACCTGCGCGAACTGCCGCAACGGCTTCCAGTCGAACTGCCTGCGCCGCGAGTTCATGAGCACCTGCCAGGCCGAGTACGTGCGCATCCCCCACGCCCAGGGAACCCTGGTGGCCACCGACGAGGTGCCCGGCGAACAGCTGTGGCCCGGCCTGCTGGCCGTGTCCGACGTCCTGGGCACCGGCTGGTGGGCGGCCGACGCCGCCGAGGTCAGGCCCGGCTCGACCGCCGTGGTCGTCGGGGACGGCGCGGTCGGCCTGTGCGGGGTGATCGCGGCCAAGGAGATGGGCGCGGAACGGATCATCGCCATGTCGCGGCACGCCTCCAGGCAGGACCTCGCCCGGCAGTTCGGCGCCACCGACATCGTCACCGAACGCGGCGAGGAGGGCATCGCCCGGATCAAGGACCTCACCGGCGGCATCGGCGCCGACTCCGTCCTGGAATGCGTCGGCACCGCACAGGCCATGCGGCAGGCCCTGCACTCGGCACGGCCCGGCGGCAACGTCGGCTTCGTCGGCGTCCCCCACGACGTCGCCGTCGACGGCCAAGAGCTGTTCTTCTCCCACGTCGGGCTGCGCGGCGGCCCGGCCCCCGTGCGCCGCTACCTGCCCGACCTCATCGACCGCGTCCTGTCCGGCCGGATCGACCCCGGCAAGGTCTTCGACCTCACCCTGCCCCTCGACCAGGTCGCCGAGGGCTATCGGGCCATGGACGAACGCCGCGCCGTCAAAGCCCTCCTCAAGCCCTGACGGACGAGGATCGACATGCACTGGCCGGCCGCCGTCGCCGACCAGGAGCACTCCGCAACCCCGACCGAGTGAACAAGGGAGAACCGGGTGCTCCGCGCACTACCACGAATCGCTCCCGCGGTCGTGCCCGTACTGGCCGTGCCTGCCTGCGGCACCAGCTCGACGCCTCCGCCGGACGCCTCATCTCCACGCTCCGGTCAGCAGACGTCGACGCCGGAGGCGCCGCCCGCACCGTCCGAGGGGACCACCGCCATGCCCATCCGCCTGACGATCGACGGTCACCCGATCGACGCCACCTTGAACACCGGCGCCACCTCGCGCGATCTCGTCACCCTCCTCCCGCTCACCTTGGACCTGGAGGACTTCCACCAGACCGAGCGGATCGCCTACCCGCCCCGCAAGCTGGACACCTCCGACGCCCCGGAAGCCGCCACACCGAAGGCGGGAGACCTCGCCTACTTCGCCCCCTGGGGCAACCTGGCCCTCTTCTACCGCGACGGCCCGCACTCGCCGGGCTTGGTCATCCTGGGCCACCTCGACCACGACGAAGACACCGAACGGCTCGCCACCGCCGAACGCGTCACCGTCGAAGCCCGGTCCTGACCGGATCACCCCACTCCGGACCGGCACGGTGGTCGGGAAGACCACGGTGACGACCAGGCCGGCGGTGACCCGCGCCTGGCGACGCACCGGGCCGGACACGCCCCCTGTCGGCCGGCACCGCCGGCGCGGAGACCAGTGGGGGCAGGTGGTCGAGCTAACCCGCTGCGGGCAGCGCCGAGAAGACAACAGCCACAGGTGTACCGGCAGTACATCGCAGTTCAGCGGGATGCGTCGTACCGTCGAGACCG
>NZ_JBHTLK010000019.1:0-52207 GCF_042678885.1 Saccharothrix hoggarensis | reverse complement strand
GGCGCGGACCGCGGTGCCGGACACGGGGTGCGCGGCCCGGTCGAGGTCGACCAGGACGTGCCGGGCGCCGAGCCGCTTGGCCATCTCGTCGCCGTACGCCTCGCTGGAGAACACCGCGTCGACCGCCGCCGCCGACGGGTCGCCGTCGCGGATGGCCCGCCGCGCGAGCACCGCCCGCGCCACGCCCATGTGCAGCTCCCACACGGCGTCGCTGTGGAAGTCCATCTCGTGGTCGTCCACGTCGCCGAGCACGGCGAGGCCGGGCGTGCCCGCGTGCTCGGCGCGCAGCCACGCCACCCGGTCGGCCACCGGGATGGACTCCGCGCTCGACGCCAGCACGGTCACGGTGGTCCGCCTGCTGCGCGCGGCGGCGGTGCGGATCAGGTGGTGGTGGCCGGCGTGCGGCGGGTAGAACTTGCCGAGCACCAGCGCGTGGTCGAAGTCCGTCACGCGGCGACCAGCTCGTCGCGCTCGTCCTGGCGCAGCGCCTTGGTCCAGTTGCGCAGCCCGAGCACGCACAGGGCCATGAAGCCGACGTAGAGGATCGCGGTCAGCCACAGGTCCTTGTAGGCGTACAACGGAACGTAGATCACGTCCGCGGCGATCCACAGCCACCAGCACTCGACCTTCTTGCGCGTCTGGCCCCACGTGGCCAGCAGCGAGACGACGGTGGTCACGGAGTCCGCCCAGGGCACCGTCGAGTTGCTGAACGAGGTGAGCACCCACACCAGGAGCAGCGTCCCCGCCACACCCGCCGCGAGCAGCCACAGCCACTGCGCGCGGGACGTCCGGGTGACGGGCAGGGGTGTCCGCTCGACCCCGCCGCGCAGCCAGGCCCACCAGCCGTACAACGCCAGCGCCACGTAGACGACCTGGAGCCCCGAGTCCGCGTACAGGCCGCTCGTCGCGAACAGGACCAGGAACGCGAGGTTGTTCAGGATGCCGATAGGCCAGTTCCACGGGTTCTGCCTGGCCACGAGCCAGACGCACAGCGCGCCGGTGATGAACCCGGCGACCTCGCCCCAGCTCGTGGAGACGCCGGCGAAGGTCACCGCGGGGGTGTTGAAGGGCCACAGGATGACGTCCAGTGCTGACACGGGCACTCCGTTTGACCGTAGTTCGAACACGTGTTCGAATGTGGACATGCGATGGGACGGGCAGAAGGATGGGGCTGACCGGCAGCAGGCTCTGCCGGGGTTGCCGGGACTGGTGCGCAGCGTACGAACCCCCGACTTCGCCGACGTCGTGTTCCACGAGGTGAACGCCAAGTCCGTGCTCAACCGGGTCCAGGGCGCCGGGTCCGGCAAGGGCGGCGGCCTGCCGTTCTCGTGGACGGTCAACCCGTACCGGGGCTGCACGCACGGCTGCACGTACTGCCTGACCGGCGACACGCCCGTCCTGCTGGCGGACGGCCGCACCAAGCCGATCGCCGACCTGTCCGTCGGCGAGGAGGTGTTCGGCACGTCCGAGGGCCGGTTCGTGGTGACGCGCGTGCGCGCGCACTGGAAGACCACCAAGCCCGCGTACCGGCTCACGCTGAGCGACGGCACGCGCGTCGTGGCGGGCGGCGACCACCGGTTCCTCACCGACGAGGGCTGGAAGCACGTCACGCCCGGCCGGTGCGAGGACTTCGAGGAGCGGCCGTACCTGGTGAAGGGCGCGCTGCTGGTCGGGACGGGCCGGTTCGCCACGCCGCCCGCGCACTCCGACGAGTACCGCGAGGGCTACCTGTGGGGTGTGGTGCGCGGCGGCCTGCCCCACCACCCCGACGTGCTGGCGCGGGTGCGCGAGTTCGCCGGCGGCCGGGTGCCGCGGGAGAACGAGCTGGTCGAGTGGCCGACGACGCCGGGGGAGGAGTGGTCGAAGGGGTTCCTGGCGGGCCTGTTCGACGCGCGCGGCAGCTCCACGGGCGGCGAGCTCGTGATGTCCAGCGCGGACAGCGCGGTGTTCGAGGCGGCGGTGCTGGCGCTGGCGCGGCTGCGCGTGTCGCACGTCGTCGAGGTGCGCGGCGTGCGGGTCGTCGGCGGCCTGGCCGAACGGCTGCGGTTCCTGCACCTGGTGGGCCCGGCGATCCCGCGCGGCAACGCGGTGGAGGGCGCGGAGGTGCCCGTGACGTCCCGCCTGGCCGTGGTGGCGGTGGAGTCGCTGGGCGTGACGCGGACGTTGTACGACATCACCACGGGCACCGGCGACTTCGTGGCGAACGGGCTGGTCAGCCACAACTGCTTCGCCCGCAACACGCACACGTACCTCGACCTCGACGCGGGGCGCGACTTCGACACCCAGGTCGTGGTGAAGGTCAACGCGGTCGACGTGCTGCGGGCGCAGCTGCGGTCGCCCCGGTGGCGGCGCGAGCACGTGGCGATGGGCACGAACACCGACCCGTACCAGCGGGCCGAGGGCCGGTACGCGCTGATGCCGGGCATCATCCGGGCGCTCGCGGACTCCGGCACGCCGTTCTCCATCCTGACGAAGGGGACCGTGCTGGCGCGGGACCTCCCGTTGCTCGCCGAGGCGGCGTCGTCGGTGCCGGTGGGGATCGGGGTGTCGCTGGCGTTGCTGGACCGGGAGCTGCAGTCGGGGCTGGAGCCGGGCACGCCCAGCCCGCAGGCCCGGCTGGAGCTGGTGCGCCGCATCCGTGACGCCGGGTTGCCGTGCGGTGTGTTCGTCGCGCCCGTGCTGCCGTGGCTGACGGACTCGGAGGAGCAGTTGGACGAGCTGCTGGCGTCCATCGCGGCGACGGGCGCCACCGGCGTCACCGTGCTGCCGCTGCACCTGCGGCCGGGCGCGCGCGAGTGGTTCGCCCGGTGGCTGGTGCGGGAGCGGCCGGACCTGGCCGGCCGGTACCGCGAGCTGTACGCGCGGGGGTCCTACGTGGACGCCAGGTACCGCCGTCGGCTGGCGGACCGCATCACGCCCCTGCTGGTCCGCCACGGCCTGGAACCGCGCGGCAAGCGCGAGGCGGTCGGCGTCCCGGGCGACGACGAGGGCCTGTGGCCGGACGGCAGCCTGCCCGCTGCTGCCACCCCGTCCGCGCCCGTGGACCAAGGACAACTGACCCTTCTCTGACCAGCTCTCCCGGGCCGGGACCGGTCGCGCGCACGGCTACCGTACGGCGTACGGTACAATGTACGACATGAGTGCTGTGCCGGGTAGTGGAGCGGGGTTCGTGCCGACCGACGACGACGTGGCGGGCGTGCTCGCGTGGTTCGAGCAGTGGGACGCCTTGGCCGTCGCCAAGGACGTCGAGGCGATGGCCGACATGGCGTTGTTCCCCGTCAACGCGGTGACCGACGGGTCGGCGCAGTCGTGGGACCGCGAACGGTTCCTCTACGACATGGCGGCGTCCCTGGGGGAGGGCGACGTGCGGATGGAGTCGGTCCGCACGCCGGTCTTCGTCACCGCGGACCTGGTGTTCGTGATCACCGACGCGACCATCACCGCCGGGGAGTTCTCGCAGGTCGTGCGGTACGGCGACCTGCTGGTGAAGAAGGACGGCCGGTGGCTGTTCCAGACGATGGTCCAAGGCGGGTGGTGACCGGCCGCCGGCGGGTCCGGGCAACTAACAATCAGTCTTGACTGTTTGTTAGTTGCCCGGAACACTCGCCGCATGGCCACCGAGACGAGGCCGCGGGAAGTGCGGCGGCAGGCGGACCGCAGCCGCGAGACCCGCCGCAAGCTCATGGAGTCGACCGTGGAGTGCCTGGTCGAGCGGGGCTGGGCGGGCACGACGACCACCGTCGTCGCCGAGCGCGCGGGCGTGTCCCGCGGCGCCCAGCTGCACCACTTCCGCACCCGCGGCGAGCTGGTCGCCGCCGCGGTGGAGCACCTGGGCGCGGAGAGCGTCCTGCACCTCAAGGAGCGCGCGCGGGAGGTCAACGGCAGCACGGTCGCGGTGGTCGAGCTGATCGCCGACTTCTACGCCAGCGACCTGTTCACCGCCGCCCTCGAACTGTGGGTCGCCGCCCGCACCGACCCCGACCTCAAGACCGTGGTGGTGCCGCTGGAGGCCCGCCTGGGTCGCGAGACGCACCGCCTGGCCGTGGAGCTGCTGAACGCCGACGAGACCAAGCCGGGCGTCCGCGAAGCCGTGCAGATCACCCTCGACCTGGTGCGCGGCCTGGCCCTGGCCAACCAGCTCACCGACGACGGCAAGCGGCGCAAGCGGATCATCCGGCACTGGGCGCGAACGCTGGAGGATGCGCTGTGATCAACGAGATCCTGATCGACCTGCACACCGAGAGCGAGGTGCTGGACGCCCTCGTCGCCCCGCTGGACGACTGGTCGGTCCCCACCCCCGCGCCGGGCTGGACGATCGCCCACCAGATCAGCCACCTGCACTGGACCGACCGGATCGCCGGGCTCGCCGCGCGCGACCCCGAGGCGTTCGCCGAGGAGCTGGAGCGGGCCACGCCGGACATGGTGGACGAGGGCGCGCGCGAGCCGGTCACGCTGGAGCAGTGGCGGGCGGGCCGCAACGAGTTGGCCGACGCGCTGCGCGCCGTGCCGGAGGGGCGGAAGGTGCCGTGGTTCGGCCCGCCGATGAGCCCCGCGTCGATGGCCACCGCCCGGTTGATGGAGACCTGGGCGCACGGCCAGGACGTGGCCGACGCGCTCGGCGTCACCCGTGAGCCGACCAACCGGCTGAAGCACGTCGCGCACATCGCGGTCCGCGCGTTCGGCTACGCGTTCATGGTCAACGGCCTTCCCGTGCCCGAGGTCCCGGTCCGGGTGGAGCTGCTCGGGCCGGAGGGCGACCTGTGGACGTGGGGCCCGGCGGACGCCGAGGACCGGATCACCGGCCCCGCGCTGGACTTCTGCCTGCTGGCCACGCGCCGCAGGCACCGCGACGACCTCGCCGTCACGGCCGTCGGCGACCACGCCGAGGCGTGGCTGCCCATCGCGCAGGCGTTCGCGGGTCCGCCCGGCCCCGGTCGGGAGAAGGGTCAGCCGTGATCCGGATCGGCAACGCCTCCGGCTTCTACGGCGACCGGTTCTCCGCCGTCCGGGAGATGCTGACGGGCGGCGACCTCGACGTGCTGACCGGCGACTACCTGGCCGAGCTGACCATGCTCATCCTCGGCCGCGACCGGGTGAGGGACGCGAGCCTCGGCTACGCCCGCACGTTCCTGCGGCAGCTGGAGGAGAACCTGGCCGACGCGCTGGCGCGGGGCGTCAAGATCGTCTCCAACGCGGGCGGGCTGAACCCGGAGGGCCTGGCGGAGGCGATCGACGGGCTCGGGCTCGGCGCGAAGGTCGCCCACGTGACCGGGGACGACCTGCGCGACCGGTTCCCGGAGGCGTTGACCGCCAACGCCTACCTGGGCGCGTGGGGCATCGCCGAGTGCCTGAACGCGGGGGCGGACGTCGTCGTCACCGGCCGCGTCACGGACGCGTCGCTGGTCGTCGGACCCGCCGCGGCGCACCACGGCTGGGGCCGCGAGGACTGGGACGCGCTGGCGGGCGCGACGGTCGCGGGGCACGTGCTGGAGTGCGGCACGCAGGCCACCGGCGGCAACTACTCGTTCTTCACGTCGATCGACGCGACCCGACCCGGTTTCCCGATCGCCGAGGTCGAGGCGGACGGGTCGTCGCTGATCACCAAGCACGACGGCACGGGCGGCGCGGTCACCGTGGACACCGTCACCGCCCAGCTGCTCTACGAGATCGGCGCCCCGGCCTACCTAGGCCCGGACGTGGTGAGCCACTTCGACACGATCCGGCTCGACCCGCACGACCGGGGCGTCCGGATCTCCGGGGTGAAGGGCTCGCCGCCGCCGGACACGCTCAAGGTCTGCCTCAACACCCTGGGCGGTTTCCGGAACTCCACCACGTTCGTGCTCACCGGCCTGGACGTGGAGGCGAAGGCGAACCTGGTCCGCCACCAGCTCGAACAGGCCCTTGGCGGTGACGACCTGACGTGGGTGTTGGCGCGCACCGACCACGTCGACGCGGACACCGAGGAGACCGCGAGCGCGCTGCTGCACGTGACGATCAAGACGGCGGACCCCAAGCGGGCCAAGGCGTTCTCGCGCGCGGGCATCGAGCTGGCGCTCGGGTCGTACCCCGGCTTCCACGTCACCGCGCCGCCCGGCGACGGCACGCCGTTCGGCGTCTACCGGGCCGCGTCCGTGCCGCGGGCGTCGGTGCGGCACCAGGCCGTGCTGCCGGACGGGAAGGTGGTCGAGGTATGAGGGTTCCCCTGGGCACGATCGCCGGCGCGCGTTCCGGCGACAAGGGTGGTGACGCCAACCTCGGCGTGTGGGTGCGCACGGACGCGCAGTACGAGTGGCTGCGCGCGGAACTCACCGTCGAGCGGCTGAAGGAGCTGCTGCCGGAGGCGGGTGACGTCGAGCGCCACGAGCTGCCGAACCTCAAGGCGCTGAACTTCGTGCTGCACGGCCTGCTCGGCGACGGCGTGGCGTCGTCCACCCGGTTCGACCCGCAGGCCAAGGCGCTGGGCGAGTGGCTGCGCGCCCGCCACGTGGACCTCCCGGAGGCGCTGCTGTGACCACGTCGGAGCTGTTCGAGACGCCCGAGCGCCGCGACCTCCGCGCCACCGTGCGGACGTTCACCGAGCGGGAGGTCGTGCCGCACCTGGCCGACTGGGAACGGACCGGGGAGCTGCCGCGCGAGCTGCACCGCGCGGCCGCGCGGGTCGGCCTGCTGGGCATCGGGTTCCCGGAGCACGTCGGCGGCGCGGGCGACCTGCTCGACACCGTCGTGGTCACCGAGGAGCTGATCCAGGCCGGCGGGTCGTCCGGGCTGGTCGCGGGCCTGCTCACGCACGGCATCGCGGTGCCGCACATCGTGGACGCGGGCGACCCGCGCCTGATCGACCGGTTCGTGCGGCCGACGCTGGACGGTGAGCTGATCGGGTCGCTCGCCATCACCGAACCTGGTGGCGGCTCGGACGTGGCGGCGTTGCGCACCACCGCCCGGCGCGACGGCGACCGCTACGTGGTGAACGGTGCGAAGGCGTTCATCACCTCGGGTGACCGGGCGGACTTCGTCACGACGGCCGTGCGCACCGGCGGTCCCGGCTACGGCGGCGTGAGCCTGCTCGTCGTGGAGAAGGGCACGCCCGGCTTCACCGTGGACCGCAGGCTGGACAAGATGGGCTGGCACTGCTCGGACACCGCCGATCTGTCCTTCGTGGACGCGCGGGTGCCGGTGGCGAACCTGGTCGGCGAGGAGAACGGCGGGTTCGCGCTCGTCATGCGCCAGTTCCAGGTGGAGCGGATCTCGCTGGCCGTGCAGGCGTACGCGACGGCGCAGCGCGCGCTCGACCTCACCGTCGCGTACACGCGGCAGCGGGAGACGTTCGGCAAGCCGCTCATCGCCCGCCAGGTCGTCAGCCACAAGCTGGTGGAGATGGCGCAGCGCGTCGACCTCGCCCGCACGTACACCCGCGAGGTCGCGGTCAGGGCGTCGCGCGGGCAGGAAGTCGTGGCGCAGGTGTGCTTCGCGAAGAACGCGGCCGTCGAGGCTTGCTCGTTCGTCGTGGACGCCGCGGTGCAGCTGCACGGCGGCGCGGGCTACCTGCGCGGCGCCGAGGTCGAGCGGCACTACCGGGACGCGCGCATCCTCGGCATCGGGGGCGGCGCGACCGAGGTGATGACCGAACTGGCCGCGAGGCGATTGGGGTACACGGCATGACGACGTTGCGGACCGCGCTGGACAGCCGGTCGCCCGAGTACGCCGAGAACCGCGAGGCGTTGCTGGCCCGGCTCGCCGAGCTGGACGCCGAGCACGCCAAGGCGCTCGCGGGCGGCGGCCCCAAGTACACCGAGCGGCACCACGAGCGCGGCAAGCTCCTGGCACGGGAGCGGATCGAGCTGCTGGTCGACCAGGACAGCCCGTTCCTCGAACTGTCGCCGCTGGCCGCGTGGGGCACGGACTACCCGGTCGGCGCGAGCGTCGTCACGGGCATCGGCGTGGTCGAGGGCGTCGAGTGCGTGATCGTCGCCAACGACCCGACCGTGCGCGGCGGCGCGAGCAACCCGTGGACGCTGCGCAAGACGTTCCGGGCCAACGACATCGCGGCGCAGAACCGGCTGCCGCTGATCGGCCTGGTCGAGTCCGGCGGCGCGGACCTGCCGAGCCAGAGCGAGATCTTCATCCCCGGCGGCCGGGCGTTCCGCGACCTGACCAGGCTGTCCGCGGCCGGTGTCCCGACCGTCAGCACGGTGTTCGGCAACGCCACCGCGGGCGGCGCGTACGTGCCGGGCATGTCCGACTACGTGATCATGATCAAGGACCGCTCGAAGGTGTTCCTCGGCGGCCCGCCGCTGGTCAGGATGGCCACCGGCGAGGAGTCCGACGACGAGTCGCTGGGCGGCGCCCGGATGCACGGCACGACGTCCGGTCTGGCCGACTTCGTCGCCGAGGACGAGGTGGACGCGATCCGGCTGACCCGCCGCGTGGTCGCCCGGCTCAACCGGCGCAAGCTCGGCCCCGCGCCGAAGCCGGTGGAGCCGCCCCGGTACGACGAGGAGGACCTCCTCGGGCTCGTGCCGACGGACCCGCGCGTGCCGTTCGACCCGCGCGAGGTGATCGCCCGGATCGTGGACGGCTCCCGGTTCGACGAGTTCAAGCCCGACTACGGGAACAGCCTGGTCACCGGGTGGGCGGACCTGCACGGCTACCCGATCGGCGTGCTGGCCAACGCCCGCGGCGTGCTGTTCAGCGAGGAAGCGCAGAAGGCCACCCAGTTCATCCAGCTCGCCAACGCGAGCGACACCCCGTTGCTGTTCCTCCAGAACACCACCGGGTACATGGTCGGCGCGCGGTACGAGCAGGGCGGCATCATCAAGCACGGCGCGATGATGATCAACGCGGTGTCGAACAGCACGGTGCCGCACCTGACCGTGGTGATGGGCGCGTCCTACGGCGCGGGCAACTACGGCATGTGCGGCCGGGCCTACGACCCCAGGTTCCTGTTCACCTGGCCGAACGCCAAGTCCGCCGTCATGGGGCCGAAGCAGCTCGCGGGCGTGCTGTCGATCGTCGCGCGGCAGGCCGCCGCCGCGAAGGGGCAGGACTACGACGAGGAGCACGACGCGGCCATGCGGCAGATGGTCGAGGGGCAGATCGAGCAGCAGTCCGTGGCCGCGTTCCTGTCCGGCCGGCTCTACGACGACGGCGTCATCGACCCCCGCGACACCCGCACGGTGCTCGGGCTCTGCCTGTCCGCCATCCACAGCGGACCGATCAAGGGCGCCGACGGCTACGGCGTCTTCCGGATGTGAGGACGCCATGATCCGCAAGCTGTTGGTCGCCAACCGCGGCGAGATCGCCCGCCGGGTGATCCGGACGTGCCGCGAGGTCGGCGTCTCGCCCGTGGCCGTGTTCTCCGACCCCGACGAGCACGCGCCGCACGTCCGCGAGGCCGACGCCGCCGTGCGCCTGCCCGGCGCGGCGCCCCACGAGACCTACCTGCGCGGCGACGCCCTGGTGGCCGCCGCGCTCGCCGCCGGCGCGGACGCCGTGCACCCCGGCTACGGGTTCCTGTCCGAGAACGCGTCCTTCGCGCGCGCGGTGCTGGCGGCCGGGCTCACGTGGGTCGGCCCGGACCCGGACGTCATCGACGCGATGGCCTCCAAGGTGGCGGCGAAGAAGAGGATGGCGGCGGCGGGCGTGCCCGTGCTGCCGGAGCTGGACCCCGAGTCGGCGGACGAGTTCCCGTTGCTGGTCAAGGCGTCCGCAGGCGGTGGCGGGCGCGGCATGCGGGTGGTGCGGTCCGCCGCGGAGCTGGCCGACCAGGTCGCCGCCGCCCGCCGGGAGGCCGAGTCCGCGTTCGGCGACGGCACGGTGTTCTGCGAGCCGCTGCTGGAGCACGCCCGGCACGTCGAGGTCCAGGTGCTGGCCGACGCGCACGGCACGGTGTGGGCGCTGGGCGAGCGGGAGTGCTCCATCCAGCGCCGGCACCAGAAGATCATCGAGGAGACGCCGAGCCCGGCCGTGACGCCGCAGGCGCGGGAACGGCTGTTCACCGCGGCCACCAGAGCCGCCGAGGCGATCGGGTACGTCGGCGCGGGCACGGTGGAGTTCCTGTACACCGACGACGGCTCCTTCCACTTCCTGGAGGTCAACACCCGGCTCCAGGTCGAGCACCCGGTCACCGAGGAGGTGTTCGGCCTCGACCTCGTCGCCTGGCAGCTGGCCGTCGCCGAGGGCGCGCGGCTGCCGGCCGACCCGCCGGTCCCGCACGGCCACGCCGTCGAGGCCCGGCTCTACGCCGAGGACCCGGCGCGGGACTGGCGGCCGTCGAGCGGCACCGTGCACCGGTTCGCCGTGCCCGGCGGGGTGCGCGTCGACAGCGGCGTGGAGGACGGCAGCGAGGTCGGCGTGCACTACGACCCGATGCTGGCCAAGGTGATCGCGTGGGCGCCGACCCGGCACGCGGCGGTCCGCAAGCTGGCCGCCGCGCTGGACCGGGCCGAGCTGCACGGCCTCGTCACCAACCGGGACCTCCTGGTGCGCACGCTGCGGCACCCGGAGTTCGAGGCGGGCAACACCCACACCGGGTTCCTCGACCAGCACGGCCTCACCACGCCGGAACCGGTGGACGTGCGGCCCGCCGCGCTGGCCGCCGCCCTCGCGCTGGCCGAACGGCGGCGCACGGCGCTGCCGCTGGGGTGGCGGAACGTCCCGTCGCAGCCGCAGCGGGCGGCGTTCGAGCACGGCGACGACGTGGTCGAGGTCGACTACCGGCACACCCGGTCCGGCGTGGAGACGAGCCTCGACCTGACCGTCGTGGCGGCCTCGCCGGACGCGGTGACGGTGGAGCGGGACGGGGTGCGCACGACGTTCCCGGTCGCGGTGCACGGGGACCGGGTGGAGGTGGGCGCGGTGTCGCTCAGGCTCCGGCCGCGGTTCCCCGAGCCGGAGGCCGGGGTCGCCGAGGGCGCGACCGTCGCGCCGATGCCCGGCACCGTCGTCCGGGTGGCGGTCGCACCGGGGCAGGTGGTCGCGCCGGGCGCGGAGCTGCTCGTGCTGGAAGCCATGAAGATGGAGCACCGCGTGCTGGCCGCCACCGGCGGCACCGTCGCCGCGGTGCTCGTGCGGGCAGGTCAACAGGTCGATGCGGGCGACGTGCTCGCGGTGGTTGGGGAGGCCCGGTCGTGACGATCAACTTCACCGAGGGCGAGGAGCGGCGGGCGTTGCGCGAGGCCGTCGCCGCCCTCGCCCGCAAGTACGGCCACGAGTACTTCACCGCCAAGGCGCGCGCGGGGGAGAAGACCGACGAGCTGTGGGCCGAGGCGGGCAGGCTCGGCTACCTCGGCGTGGCCGTGCCCGAGGAGTACGGCGGCGGTGGCGGCGGCATCGGCGACCTGGCCGCCGTGTGCGAGGAGCTGGCCGCCGGCGGCTGCCCGCTGCTGCTGACCGTGGTCTCGCCCGCCATCTGCGCGACCGTGATCGCCCGGTTCGGCACGGACGCGCAGAAGCGGCGGTGGCTGCCGGGGTTCGCCGACGGCACCACCAAGATGGGGTTCGCCATCACCGAGCCGGACGCGGGCTCCAACTCGCACAAGCTCACCACCGCCATCCGCCGCGACGGCGACGAGTGGGTCCTCAACGGCGGCAAGTACTACATCTCCGGCGTGGACGAGGTCGAGGCCGTCCTGGTGGTGGCCCGGCACGTCGACGCGACCGGGCAGCGGCTCCTGCCGTCGCTGATGATCGTGCCCACGGACGCGCCCGGCTTCACCTACCGGCACATCCCGATGGAGGTGGTGTCGCCGGAGAAGCAGTTCACCTGCTTCTTCGACGACGTGCGCCTGCCGTCGGACGCGCTGGTCGGCACGGAGGACGGCGGCCTGGCCCAGCTGTTCGCCGGCCTCAACCCGGAGCGGATCATGGCGGCGTCGTTCGCCACCGGCATGGCCCGCCGCGCACTCGACCAGGCGAGCGAGTACGCCCGCACCAGGACCGTCTGGGACACGCCGATCGGCGCGCACCAGGGCATCGCGCACCCGTTGGCGCAGTGCGCGATCCAGGTCGAGCTGGCGAGGCTGATGACCCAGAAGGCCGCGGCTCTCTACGACGCTGGGGAGGACCGGGCTGCTGGAGAGGCGGCCAACATGGCCAAGTACGCGGCGGGGGAGGCGGTGGCGGCGGCGGTGGACCAGGCCATCCAGGTGCACGGCGGCAACGGGCTGTCGTCCGAGTACGGTCTCGGCGCCCTGCTGGCCGCGTCCCGGTTGTCCCGCATCGCGCCGGTCAGCCGGGAAATGATCCTGAACTTCGTGGCGCAGCACACGCTGGGGTTGCCGCGCTCCTATTGAGTCAGGTCCATTCCCAGCGCAAGCCGACCACGCCGGGACCGAAGTCGAGTGCGACCGCGTACGCGTAGCCCCAGGTGTCCACCGGGGTCTCGCGCACGTCGGTGGGTTCTCCACCGGTCAAACCGGTCGTGAATTGTTCACAACGTGCGGGTCGACACCGTGAGTCGTACCGGACCTCCAGGACGTACTCGCGAACGGGGTGTCGGAAGCGCCGCGAGTGCGTGTTGTCGAACGTCGGGTGGTGCGGGGCGACGTGGATCAGCTCGTACTCGATCGCGGTCCGCTCGCCTCGGCGCAGCGGGCGGTCGAGCAGCAGTTCGGCGACCATCAGACCGTTGCGCGGGTCGGCGGAAACCCGCCCCAGTCTGCACGACCGCAACGTGCCGATGACCGGCAGCGGGTCGCCGGGCAGCCGGGTGTCGTAGCCCAGGAGCACCCGGTCCACGCCCGCGCGCTCGGCGCGCAGCACCTGCCGCGACCGCACCCGGCGGGTGCTGCCGTCCATCGCCAGCTCCACCTGGTCGCGCAGGCTGAGCCGGGTGAGGTCCTGGTCGGTGCTGGTGTCGACGTCGGCCAGCAGCTCGGCGATCGTCGCGTAGTCGTTCTCGCCGACCCAGCCCTCCGGGCCGGACACGCGGGAGCGGGGCCGGGCCTTGCCGCGGGGGCGCGGCGGCCCGAGCAGGCTGCTCAGCCCGCCCTCGCCGACGTCCAGGATCTCCTCGAGGTGCCTGACGGCGGTGAGCGAGTCCGGCCGCTCGGGCCGCCTCCGGCCGGACTGCCAGTAGCTCAGCGCGGCGATGCTGACCGCCACCCCGCGCGCCCGCAGCTTGTGCTGGACGCGTTCGAGGCTGAGCCCTTTCGCCCTGATCGCCGCACGCAATGCTTCCGCGAAGGGGTCGGCCCCCGCGTCGATCCGTCGGGGATCGCGTAGCCGCGAATCCGGTCCGACGACTGGCGTGGTCATCTTCGCTCCGTTCTTCCGAGGACAAGGCGAGCGACGTTATCGTGGGAAATCGCCGGCGCGGTACAGCCGATCGGGTTTCCCGCTGTGAATTTGACCGAATCGGACGGCGCAATCGCGTTGCCGGGTGGAAAGTTTGAAATCTCATTAACAGCGGCGGTGTGAAGGGTCGGCGGGGTCGATTGCCGCACCGGACTGGGACGTCTGGTCCCTTCCGGGTACGCGAAGCAGCCCATAACCTCGGACGTGGGGTGACGCGGACCACACCCCACGCGGTCGCGCGTGTTCGCCCAACTGTGAACGGGATGCGCTCGGTGGTCCCCGCCGGAGAACGGAACGCCTATGCGCAAAGTCACGTTGACCGGGCGAGCGGACGTCCTGCCGATCGGATATGCCCTGGTAGGGGCGATCCCGCCGGTCGGTGACGGCATGATCGGCGACCGCGGCCGGCCTAACGAGACGCGCAACGGATACGCGCACTCGCTGAAGGACTTCTCCGCGGTGGCGTCGAACGCGCGCACTTCTTGTTTCGACGACACGTTCGACCGTATTTTCTCCACAGCGTTGAATCGCTTCTCAATCACGTTGTCGTCGCACGCCGCCGGGCGACCGGTCGCGACCGGCGCCGCCGGCGCCCACCGAACCGGCCCGCGTCGTCGGGCTCCCGCCGGCTGACCGGAGTTCGGCACACTGGCAGCCCCGGCGCGTGATCCGCGCCGAGGTCTCCCCCCACCCCGCGAAGGAAGCCGCATGCGCAAGCTCTTACCGGGTCTCGCCGTAGCCGCCCTGACCGTCACCCTGCTCGCCACGCCCGCCCACGCCGAAGGCGTCGTCCTGCACGCCGGCTCACCCACCGCGGTGCCCGGCAGTTACCTCGTCAAGCTCAAGGACACGACCACCGCCTCCGCCGTCACCACCACCGTCGCCACCCGGTTCGACGCGGCGGTGACGCGCAGGTTCCCCGCGTTCGGCGGTTTCGCCGCGACGCTCACCCCGAAGCAGGCCCGCCGGCTCGCCGCCGACCCGGCCGTCGAGTACGTCGAGCAGGACCAGGTGGTGCACGCCAACGCCACCCAGACCGGCGCGCCGTGGGGCCTCGACCGGATCGACCAGCGCGCCCTGCCGCTGAGCACCACCTACGGCTACACCACCGTCGGCTCGGGCGTCACCGCGTACGTCATCGACACGGGCATCAGGGTCACGCACGCGGAGTTCGGCGGGCGCGCCGTCCACGGCTACGACGCCGTCGACAACGACGCCGTCGCCCAGGACGACAACGGGCACGGCACGCACGTCGCGGGAATCATCGCGGGCCGCACGCACGGCGTCGCCAAGGGCGTGCGCGCGGTCGCCGTGCGGGTGCTCAACGGCCAGGGCAGCGGCACCATCGCCGGTGTCGTCGCGGGCGTGGACTGGGTGACCCGGAACGCGGCCCGCCCCGCCGTGGCCAACTTCAGCCTCGGCGGCTCGGCGTCGGCCGCGCTGGACGACGCGGTGCGCCGGCTGGTCGCCTCCGGCGTCACCGCGTCCGTCACGGCGGGCGGCAGCGGCGGCAGCGTCGCGAACGTCTCGCCCGCCCGGGTCGTGGAGGCGCTGACGTCCGGCGCCACCACCCAGGCCGACGCGAGGGCGTCGTTCTCCAACTACGGCGCCGGCGTGGACCTGTACGCGCCCGGCGTCGGCATCACGTCGGCGTGGCACACGGGCGACACCGCCACCAACACCCTCAGCGGCACGTCGATGGCGACCGGGTTCGTCACCGGCGTCGCCGCCCGGTTGCTCCAGTCGAACCGCGCGGCCACCCCGGCCGAGGTGCACGCCGAGATCGTGCGCGAGGCCACGCCCCTGCCGTGGGGCGGTCGGCTCCTGCACTGGTCGCCCGCCAGGTAGCCCGCCGCGGGCCCCGGCGACGAACACCCCGCGACGGAACACCCCGCGACGGAACACCCCGCGAAGGCCCGCTCGCGAAGGACTTCCCGCGAAGGACCCTCCACGCAAGGCCCCTTCCCTGCAAAGGACCCCTGCCATGCGCAAGCTGTTGACCGGCCTGGGCGTCGCCGCCCTCGCCGCCGCCACCCTGACCACCCCCGCCCACGCCGAAGGCGCCGTGCTGCACGCGGGATCGGCCACCGCCGTCCCCGGCAGCTACGTCGTCAAGCTGAAGGACCCCGCGGCGTCCGCCGTCGCGGCCCCGTTCGACGGACAGGTCACCCGCACGTACCCCGCGTTCGGCGGCTTCGCCGCGACGCTCACGCCCCGGCAGGCCCGCCGGCTCGCCGCCGACCCGGCCATCGAGTACGTCGAGCAGGACCAGACCGTGCGCGCCCACACCACCCAGCTCAACCCGCCGTGGGGACTCGACCGGATCGACCAGCGAGCCCTGCCCGTGGACGGCAGGTACACCTACACGTCCACCGGTGCGCGCACCAGGGCGTACGTGATCGACACGGGCGTCCGGTCCACGCACGGCGAGATCACCGGTCGTTCCTGCGCCGGGCACGACGTGATCGACAACGACAGCGTCCCGCAGGACGACAACGGCCACGGCACCGCCATCGCGTCCCTCATCGCGGGCCGCGTGAACGGTGTCGCCAAGGAAGCCCTGGTGTGCGGCGTGCGGGTGCTCAACGGCGCCGGCAGCGGCACGACCTCGGGCGTCATCGCGGGCATCGACTGGGTGGCCCGCAACCACGTCAAGCCCGCCTCGGCCAACCTCAGCCTGGGCGGCGGTCCGTCCACCGCGATCGACGACGCGGTGCGCCGGCTGATCGCCGCGGGCGTCACCGCGTCCGTGACCGCCGGCGGCAGCAACGCCAACGCCGCCAACTTCTCCCCGGCGCGGGTGCCGGAGGCCATCACGTCCGGCGCGTCCACCCGCACCGACACCAGGGCCTCGTTCTCCAACTACGGCGCCGTGGTCGACGTGTACGCGCTGGGCGTCGGCATCACCGTCGCGTGGCACAGCGGCGACACCGCGACGAACACGATCAGCGGCACGTCGCTGTCGACGGCGTACGTCACCGGGGTGACCTTGCGGTACCTCCAGCTCAACCCCTCGGCGACGCCCGCGCAGGTGCACGCGGCGGTCGTCGCCGAGTCGACGCCGCTGTCGTGGGGCCGGCTGCTGCACTGGCCGCCGACCCGGTGACCTACCCGTTCGCCGTGCCGGTGAGGTGAGCGGTCGGGGCGAGCTCGTGGCGCATCACGAGCTCGCCGCCGTCCACCTCGCCGGTGTCGGCGAACCCGAACGCCGCGTACAGGCCGCGGGCCACCGCGTTGCCCGGCACGACGCTCAGCACCAGCTCGGTGCGCCCCTCGGCGCGCGCGACGTCGGCGATCGCGGCCAGGCCCTTGCGCCCCAGCCCGCGGCCCTGCGCCCGGCGGTCGATCATGAACCGGACGATGTGCAGCTCCCGCGGCCGGTCGCGCTCCAGGAGCGTGAACCCGACCAGGTCCGTTCCGCTGTACAGCGCAAGCGGCTCCAACTTCGGGCGGTGGATCCAGGCGTCCGCGATGGACTTGAGGTTCGTCGCGACGAACGTCCGCTGCTCTTCGTGGACCTCGAGGCCGATGACGGCCCGGTAGTTGTCCTCGGTGACCGGTTCCAAACGCATGAGCGGACGGTAGCGCCAGGGTCACGCCGGCGCGCCCGGATTTTGGGAACCCGCAGGTCAGGTCGATTGTTGACGGAGGGGGCATAACTGGCAAATGTTCACACTTCCGAGTTAACCCCGACGATGCCTACGTTGTGACCGTCAGCGAGGGCAAGGTGGCCCAACGTCACCCCCGAGCCCTGCAAGCTCCTCGGGGTGCGGTTGGGGTCACCGTTTCGGAAGAACGGAAGTCCGCATGCGACAGTCACGACAGGTCCGGTTCCTGGCCGGCGTCGGGGCGACGGCGCTCGCCGTCACCGCGACCTCCCTGTTGGCCGCCCCGGCCCAGGCCGCCGAGGGCGAGATCCGCGCCGCCGACGCCGCGCACAAGGTCCAGAACCACTTCATCGTCAAGCTGAAGGACGGCTCGGCCACGTCCGCGGAGAGCCTCGCCGGCCAGTACGGCGGCAAGGTCGACACCGTGTTCCGCAGCGCGCTCAACGGCTTCGCCGTGACGCTGCCCGAGGCGGCGGCCAAGCGGCTCGCGGCCAACCCGGCCGTCGAGTACGTCGAGCAGGACCAGGTCTTCCACACCCAGGCGACGCAGACCAACCCGCCGTCGTGGGGCCTCAACCGCATCGACCAGCGCAACCTGCCGCTGGACACGTCCTACAGCTACACCTCCACCGGCTCGGGCGTGAACGTCTACGTCATCGACACCGGCGTGCGGATCAGCCACAGCACGTTCGGCGGCCGCGCCCGCAACGGCTACGACGCCGTCGAGAACGACAGCGTCGCCCAGGACGGCAACGGCCACGGCACGCACGTCGCCGGCACCATCGCGGGCAGCCAGTACGGCGTCGCCAAGGGCGCGACCGTCTACGGCGTCCGCGTGCTGAACAACGCCGGCAGCGGCACCACCGCCGACGTCGTCGAGGGCATCGACTGGGTGACCAGCAACCACGTCAAGCCGGCCGTGGCCAACATGAGCCTCGGCGGCGGCGCGTCCACCACGATCGACGCGGCCGTGCGCCGCTCGGTCGCGGCGGGCGTCACCTACGCCCTCGCGGCGGGCAACAGCAACGCCAACGCGGCCAACTACTCGCCGGCCCGCGTGACCGAGGCGATCACCGTCGGCGCGACCACCAGCACCGACGCGCGTGCCAGCTACTCGAACTACGGCACCGTGCTCGACATCTTCGCGCCGGGCTCGTCGATCACCTCGGCGTGGCACACCGGTGACACCGCCACCAACACCATCAGCGGCACCTCGATGGCGACCCCGCACGTCGCCGGCGCGGCGGCCCGCTACCTGCAGGCCAACCGCGCGGCGACCCCGGCCCAGGTGGCGAGCTACCTGGTCGGCCAGTCGACGCTGAGCAAGGTGACCAACCCGGGCACCGGTTCCCCGAACCGCCTGCTCTACCTGGCGCCCACCGCCTGACGTCACGCACGTGAGCACCGGGGCCGTCCCTTCGGGGGCGGCCCCGGTCGCGTTCAGGCGGGCTCCACCGCCAGGAAGACCAGCGACGTGGCCGGCTCGCCGTCACCCTCGGTGTACCCGGTGCCGGGGATGACGCCGCCCGCGGCGACCGCGTCGACGACGTCCATGCCGACCGTGACCCGGCCGATCACCGGGAAGTCGGCGCTGATCAGCGGGCTGTCCCGGTAGACGATGAAGAACTGGCTGCCGTTGGTGCCCGGTCCCGCGTTGGCCATCGCGACCACACCGCGCGTGTAGCCGCCGGTCTTCGCGGTCGGGTCGTCGAACGTGTACCCGGGAGTGCCGACCTCGTTGTCGTCCGTGTCGCCGCACTGGAGCACCCAGATGCCCTCCACCGTGAGCCGGTGGCACGACGTGGACCGGTACGACCCGTTCCCGACCAGGTGGCGGACGCTGTTCACCGAGCACGGCGCGCTCGCGGCGTCCAGCTCCACGTCGACCCGGCCCCGGTTGGTGTCGATGCGGACGGTGTGGGTGCCGCCGGCGGGCGCCAGGCCGTCCTCGGGAGGGTTCCGCCGGTACCGCGGCTCGCCGGTGACCAGCGGGTACTCGCAGCCGACCGTCGGCACGGGCGCGGGCGGCGCCGAACCCGCCACCGGCCGGCCGGGGACCACCGTCGTGCACGCGGTCGTCAACAGGATCAGGGCGCTCACGAGCAGGCGTCTGGCCACGTCAGGATCGTAGAGCGCGCCGAGCGGCCTCCGGGGCCGTTCGAGCCGGGGCCTCCGCGCGGACCCGGCAAACCTGGTGGCGGAGGCCGGGGGGCCGTTGGCTAGCCTTGACCATTAGTCGTCAGTCGAGCCGACCCCCGAGGAGAGCAGTACCCGTGATGCGCACGCACGAGGCCGGGACGCTCCGCGCCGAGCACGCCGGGCAGTCCGTCACCCTGACCGGGTGGGTGGCCCGCAGGCGCGATCACGGTGGGGTGATCTTCATCGACTTCCGGGACGCCTCCGGTGTCGCCCAGGTCGTCTTCCGCGAGGGCGAGATGGCCGAGCGGGCGCACAAGCTGCGCTCCGAGTACGTGGTCAAGGTCGTCGGCGACGTGACCCGCCGCCCCGAGGGCAGCGAGAACCCCGACCTCCCCACCGGTGACATCGAGGTCTACGCCACCGAGCTGGAGGTGCTCAACGAGGCGGCCCCGCTGCCGTTCCAGCTGGACGAGCACCTGGAGGTCGGCGAGGAGGCGCGGCTGCGCCACCGCTACCTCGACCTCCGCCGCAGCGGCCCGGCCAAGGCCATGCGGCTGCGCAGCGAGGCCAACCGGATCGCCCGCGAGGTGCTGCACGCCGAGAAGTTCGTCGAGGTCGAGACCCCGACCCTGACCCGTTCCACCCCGGAGGGCGCGCGCGACTTCCTCGTGCCCGCCCGCCTGCGCCCCGGCTCCTGGTACGCCCTGCCGCAGTCCCCGCAGCTGTTCAAGCAGCTGCTCATGGTCGGCGGCCTGGAGCGGTACTACCAGATCGCCCGCTGCTACCGGGACGAGGACTTCCGCGCCGACCGGCAGCCCGAGTTCACCCAGCTCGACATCGAGATGAGCTTCGTCGAGCAGGACGACGTGATCGCGCTCGGCGAGAAGATCATCTCCGCGCTGTGGCAGGGGCTGGCCGACCACGAGATCGCCCGGCCGTTCCGCCGCATCTCCTACGCCGAGGCGATGGCCAAGTACGGCACCGACAAGCCGGACCTGCGCTTCGGCCTCGAGCTCACCGAGCTGACCGACTACTTCAAGGACACCCCGTTCCGGGTGTTCCAGGCGGCGTACGTCGGCGCGGTCGTCATGCCCGGTGGCGCGTCGCAGCCCCGCCGCACGCTCGACGCGTGGCAGGAGTGGGCCAAGCAGCGCGGTGCCCGCGGGCTGGCGTACGTGCTGGTCAACGAGGACGGCACGCTCGGCGGCCCCGTGGCCAAGAACCTGTCCGACGCCGAGCGCGACGGGCTGGCCAAGGCCGTCGGCGCGAACCCCGGTGACTGCGTCTTCTTCGGCGCGGGCGACCCGGACGGCGCGCGCGCCCTGCTCGGCGCGGCCCGCGTGGAGATCGCGCACCGCGTCGGCCTGATCGACGAGAACGCCTGGTCGTTCGTGTGGGTCGTGGACTTCCCGATGTTCGAGGCCGTCGACAAGATCGGCGACGACGTGGCGGTCGGCAGCGGCAAGTGGACCGCCCTGCACCACGCGTTCACCTCGCCCACGCCGGAGTGGATCGACCGGTTCGAGGAGGACCCGGGCAACGCCCTGGCCTACGCCTACGACATCGTCTGCAACGGCAACGAGATCGGCGGCGGGTCGATCCGTATCCACCGCGCCGACGTGCAGCAGCGGGCGTTCCAGGTCATGGGCATCTCGCCCGAGGAGGCGCAGGAGAAGTTCGGCTTCCTGCTCGACGCGTTCAAGTACGGCGCGCCGCCGCACGGCGGCATCGCGTTCGGCTGGGACCGGATCGCCATGCTGCTCGGCGGGTTCGACTCGATCCGCGAGGTGATCGCGTTCCCGAAGAGCGGCGGCGGCTACGACCCGCTGACCGCCGCGCCCGCGCCGATCACGCCGCAGCAGCGCAAGGAGGCGGGCGTGGACGCCAAGCCCGCGCCCGAGAAGTCCGGTGCCGAGAAGTCCGGTGCTGCGAAGTCCGCGCCCGAGAAGTCCGCGCCCGAGAAGTCCGCGCCCGAGAAGTCCGGCGCGGAGAAGACGGCGCAGTAAGGCCGTGCTGCACCTGCGCGCCATCTGCCCGCCGGACCGCACCGACGCGGTGCTGGTGGCGCTGAAGGAGCACCCCGGGGTGACGCACGTCGTGCTGCTGCGCGGCGCGGCGATCGACCCCGCGGGTGACGTCGTGGAAGCCGACGTCGCCAGGGAGGCCACCGACGTGGTCGTGTCCTCCCTGTGCGACCTCGGCGTCGACCGCGCCGGCGGGGTCACGCTGGAGCAGATCGACACCGCCCTGTCCGACGCCGCCGACCGCGCCGAGGAAGCCGCGCCCGGCGAGGCCGCGGACGCCGTCGTGTGGGAGGAACTGCTCGCCCGCACCGGCGAGGAGTCCCGCCTCAACGTCACGTTCCTGTCGTTCCTGACCATCGCGTGCCTGCTCGCGGCGGTCGGCGTGGTGACGAACTCGCCGGTCACCATCGTCGGCGCCATGGTCGTCGGACCCGAGTTCGGCCCGCTCGCCGCGATCGCCGTCGGCCTCGTGCTGCGGCGCTGGGACCTGGTCCGCCGGGCCGCCACCGGGCTCGCCGTCGGGTTCCCCGTCGCCATGGCCATCACGGCGGTCGCCGCGTTCGCCGGCTCCTACACCGACCTGTTCGACCGGGACATGGTGCTGTCCGCGCACGAGGTCGACTTCGTGTTCCAGGTCGGGCCGTTCTCGCTCATCGTGGCGCTGCTCGCGGGCGCCGCCGGGATGCTCTCCATGACGTCGGCGAAGTCCGCGGCGCTCGTCGGCGTGTTCATTTCGGTCACCACCGTGCCCGCCGCCGGCTACGCCGCCGTGGCCGCCGTTCTCGGTGAGTGGGACATATGCCTCCAGTCCGTGGCACAGCTCGCGGTGAACCTCGTCGGCATCGTCGCGGCGGCGGCGCTGGTCCTGGCCGTGCGCAACCGGCGCGGCCGGGTCCACGACCTGGGACGACCCCTCGCGAGCGGCTGACCGGGTCCTCATTTCCACAAAAGGTGGTGACGGGCGGTGGGTGAGCATTACCGTCACGGTGCCCGGACGGGTTCTGTCAGGTCGGTGGCCACCGGGAGTAGGGTCGGAGGAGATGAGCGTGGAGATCACCGCCGGCCCGCACGACATCGACGACGCCGCCCCCTCCGAGCTTGACGACGCGGTGGCGGCGGCCGAATCGGTGTTGAGCGGCAGGTTCGGCGCACCGGTGCGACTGGCCGACCCCGAGGACCTCGGGGGAGCGGGCCGGTCCGTCGTCGCGCGCGTCCGGGTGGCCTCCACCCCGTTCTCCCTGCCCCGCACCCTCGTGGTCAAGCGCTACCCGTCGCCCGTGGCGGACCGCGACCCGTTCGCGCACGAGGTGGTGAGCCACAAGCTGCTCACCGCGCTGCCGTCCGAGGAACGCCTCACCCCCGAGCTGGTCGCGCAGGACAACGCCAAGCGGCTCGTCGTCCTCGAAGACCTCGGCAAGGCGCCTCGGCTGGCCGAGAAGCTGCTCGGCTCCGACGCGCGTGCCGCCGAACGGGGCCTGCTGTCGTGGGCGCACGCCATGGGGCGGCTGCACGCGACCACCGCCGGGCGTGACGCGGACTTCGACGCGTTGATGCGCCGCCAGGGCAGCCAGTGCTGCGCCGACCCGATCGTCGTCGACGTGCACACGGCGCTCCGGGGGCTGCCGGAGCTGCTCGTTGAATCGTTGGAAGTGGAGACGCCCGAGTCGGTGCGGTCGTTCGCCGACCAGGCAGTGCGCGGGTTCGTCACGTCCCGCCGGCGTGCGTTCAGCCCGTCCACGTCGTGCCCCGACAACCACCTCGTGACCAGCAAGGGCGTGCGGTTCCTCGACTTCGAGGGCGGCTGCGTGCGGGACATCGTGTTCGACGCGGCGTGCCTGCGGGTGCCGTTCCCGTCGTGCTGGTGCGCGTACGGGCTGCCCGCCGGCATGTCGGAGGCGATGGTCGCGGCGTGGCGCGCCGAGGTGTCGTCCGTGTGGCCCGACCTGGACGACGACGCCGTGTTCCTGCCCCGGCTGCTGGAAGCGCAGCTGCTGTGGGTGTGGCTCGGCACGTGGCGCGGCCTGCCGGGGCTCGACTCGGCCCTGCCGTCCGGCCACCGCCCGCTCGACTCGCCGCCGCGGGTGGTCGTGCTGACCACGCGGTGGGTGCGGCTGCGGGCGGACGCCGTGGCGGCCGGCGCGCACCACATCGCGGCGCACGCGGACGCCGTCCTCTCGGCGCTCGTGTCGCGGTACGGGTCGAAGGCCGCGGAACTGCCGCTGTACCCGGCATTCCGGTAGCGTTCCGCTGTTCGTTCTCGGCGCGTCACGTCGCTGCGCGATGGTCCTCCCGTGGCCAAGACGGTGCGCAGCCTGGTGGTCCTGGGTGACTCGACGACGGTGGGCGTGGGCGACCCCGTGCCCGGTGGGTGGCGTGGCGTCGGCCCGTTGCTCGCGGCGGCCTTCGCGGACGCGCGGTACTTGAACGTCTCGTCCACCGGCGCGCGGGTGGCGTCGGTGCGGCACGAGCAGTTGCCGAAGGTGCTGCCGTCGCGCCCGGACGCGGCCGTGCTGCTGGTGGGCATGAACGACACGCTGCGCTCGGACTTCGACGGCCGGCGGCTGCACGTCGACCTGGACGCGATCGTGGGCGCGCTGGTGGCGGCGGGTTCGGCGGTCGTGACGGTGCGGTTCCACGACCACAGCAGGGTGTTCCGGCTGCCGGGCGCGCTGCGGCGGGCGTTGCGGGCGCGGATCGGCGAGCTGAACGAGATCATCGACGCGGTCGTGCGGCGGCACGGGATCGGGTGCGTCGACCTCGACCTGATGGCGGGCGCGTACGCGGAGGAGACGTGGGCGGTGGACCGGCTGCACCCGTCGGAGCTGGGGCACCGGCGGCTGGCGGCGGCGTTCGCGGCGCGGTTGGCGGAGATGGGCTGCGAGGTGCCCGGTGAGGTGTCGTTGGTGTGCACGGGCGGCTTGAGGGTGACCCCGCTGCACCACGCGGGATGGTTGGTGTTCAAGGGGATTCCGTGGCTGTGGCGGCGAGGGCGCGACCTCCTCCCTTATGCCGCAACCATCATGTACCGCTCGTGGGCGGGTCACCCGGAACCGCCCCGATATGTCATCCGACCGAGTGATGACCTCGACCACGCGTTTGAATAACGTGGAGGCATGACCACAACCACTGTCTCGCAAGCCTTTCGCTCACTGTCCACAGTCGACTTCGGGCCGCCACCTCGTTCCGGTCGACGTGCGACCGGCAACCGCCACGCCGGCCACGGCCGGCCCCGCACCCCCTCGCTCCTTCGCCCGTGCCTCTCGACCTGCTCGGCCGTGTCGCCCCGATCGCGCCTACCCGACCGCTCCGCAGCACCCCCTCGACCGCGCGTGCCCGCGTGGACGGACGCGGCTCCTCCCTTGCGGCTGCACGAGGGGTGGGGCGTGCGTGCCCGGCTGCGCACGAAGTTGGGTGTGTCTGCCCGGCCGCGCTGGAGGTGGGGCGTGTGTGCTCGGCTGCCGCTGCCGCTGCCGCTGCCGCTGCCGCTGCCGCTGCCGCTGCGCGTCGGGGTGGCTGTGGCCGTTCGGTCGTGCGTGCCGACCTGGTCCGAGGTCCCGCACGCTGTCCACCAGTGCTGGCGGCGTGGTCGGCTTCCGGCTCGGCGTCCTGATGATCACCCGGCCGGCGGTCCGCGGCACGCGCCTGGCCGCCGCCGAGGGAGCGTGGTGCCTCGCTCACGCGTGCCAGGCTGGTTGCGTTCCCTTGCCAGGGGCCTGGCGCGGGTGGTTGCCGGGCTCGGTGGGGGTCGCGCCCGTGGGCTACCCGAGTCGGTAGACGGTGGAGCCGCCGACTGTCGTGGCCTCGTAGCGCGCGGCGACCCAGTCGGTGATCTCCGAGTCACCGCGCGGGCCGCCCCCGCCGCCCATGCCCCCGGTGACGAAGTAGCCGATCCGGCCGTCCGCCACGTACCGCTGGAACTCTTCGAGCGTGGGCGCCGGGTCGCCGCCGCTCCACCCACCGATCCCGATCACGGCCTTGCCCGAGGCCAGCGAGAGTCCTGCCGCCGCCTGCGCGCTCAGCGTCGCCGCGGCCCAGGTGCCGGTGGTGTCCTTCAGCAGCGCGGCCAGCTCGTCGGAGGTCTGCCCCATCGGGCCGCCGCCGTTCAGCTGGCCGGTGTAGGAGGCGGGGCCGGACATGGGGATGGAGCCGCCGTGCGGGGTGGCGGCGGTGGCCACGCCGAAGGCGGCGGTGGAGAGGGTGGAGGTGATCAGCGCGAGCGCGGCGATCCGGCGCGCGCCCATGATGATCGCCGTGGCCACCAGCACGGTCAGGGCGGCGACGACCCAGCGGAGGGCCGGCACCCAGTCGCCGAACCGCTGGAGCAGCGCGAAGCCCCAAAAACCGGCCGCGGCGACCATGAGGGCGAGGGCCACGCGCACCGGGCCGTGCGCGCGTCCGCGCCACATCTCGCGGCCGGCGATGGCGGCGAGCGCCGCGACGCCCGGTGCGACGGCGACCGTGTAGTACGGGTGGGTGATGCCGCTCATGAGGCTGAACACGATCCCGTTGCCCAGCACCCACAATCCCCACAGCACCAGGGCCGCACGGGTGCGGTCGGTGCGCGGCGCGCGGCGCGTGAACCACAGCCCGGCGACCAGTCCGATGAGCGCGGCGGGGAGCAACCAGGAGATCTCGCCGCCCATGCTGGCGCCGAACAACCGGTCGATCCCGGCGTCGCCACCGAACCCGAGGTTGCCGTTGCCGCCGCCCACGACCTTCCCGCCGCCTCCGCCGAAGATCCGGCCAAGGCCGTTGTAGCCGATGGCCAGCTCCCACAGGGAGTCGTTCGAAGACCCACCGATGTACGGGCGTGAGTCGGCGGGCCACAGCTCCACCAGGGCGATGAACCACCCGGCGGACGCGGCCACGGCCAGTCCCGCGCCCGCCAGGTGCAGGAGTCGCCTGCCCGGGGACGTCGGCGCGGCGAGGAGGTAGGCGGCCGTGAAGGCGGGCAGCACCAGGAACGCCTGCCCCATCTTGGCCAGGAACGCGAACCCGACGGCCACGCCCGCCAGCGCGAGCCACCACGCGGACGCCTTCTCCAACGCCCGCACCGTGCAGTAGGCGCCGGCGACCATCAGCAGCACCAGCAACGCGTCGGGGAGGTTGAACCGGAACACCAACACCGCCACCGGCGTCACGGCCAGCGCCGTCCCGGCCATCAGCCCGGCCACGGCGCCGGAGGTGCGCTTCACCGTGGCGTACAACAACCACACGGCCAGCACCCCTTGGACGGCCTGCGGCGCCAGGACCGTCCAGCTGGAGAACCCGAACACGCGGGCGACGAGCCCGCTGACCCACAAGGAGGCGGGCGGCTTGTCGACGGTGATCACGCCGCCGGCGTCGAGCCCGCCGAACAGCCAGGCAACCCAGTCCCGCGACCCGGCCTGCGTGGCGGCCGCGTAGTAGGTGTTGCCCCAGCCGGAGGAGGAGAGGTCCCACAGGTACAGCACCGAAGTGCCCGCCAGCAGCACGACCAAAGCGGCCGTGTGCCCGTTCCGACGTGGCCGGGGCGAGGCGGGTGCGGCCGCGGGTGCCATCTCAGTGGCGGTGGTCATGGAGTGATCCCAACGATCGTCGACGGTGGTCGGAGTGGTCAGCGGTCAGTGGTCAGCCGTCAGGGGAGGTGAGGGGTGGTGCGGCGGGGCCGGAAGACCCAGTTGCGCAGCAGGAGGAAGCGCAGGACGGTGGCCAGGAGGTTCGCGCCGACGACCGTGGCCAGCTCGGCCGGGCCGCCGGGTGTGGCGAAGGTGTGCAGCAAAGCCAGTGAGCCACTGGTCAGCGCCAGACCGAGGCCGAAGACGAGCAAGCCCTCGAACTGGTGCCTGCCCGCACCCCTCCGGCCGCGCACGCCGAAGGTGAAACGGCGGTTGGCGGCGGTGTTGGCGATCGCCGTCACGAGCAGTGCGACGAGGTTGGCGCCCTGCGCGCCGAGGCCGCCGCGCAGCAGCACGAACAACAGGAGGTAGGCCACTGTGCTGATCGCGCCCACGGCGCCGAACCGGACGAGTTGCCGGAACAGCCCGGCGGGCACGCCCGGTGTCCCCGGCTCCAACGGTTGCCTCCCCAGCTGGGCACGGAGGTCGCCGATGGGGATGCGCCCGGTCACCAGGCCGCGCGCCACCCGTGCGACGCCTTTCAGGTCGGCCACGGCGGTCGCGAGGAGGTCGACCCGGCTGTCGGGGTCGTCCACCCAGTCGACCGGCACCTCGTGGATGCGCGCGCCCGCCCGTTCGGCGAGCACCAGCAGTTCGGTGTCGAAGAACCAGCCCGTGTCCTCGACGTGGGGCAGCAGGCGGCGGGCGGCGTCGGCCCGGATGGCCTTGAAGCCGCACTGCGCGTCGGTGAACCGGGTGGCGAGCGTGCCGCGGAGGACGAGGTTGTAGCAGCGGGAGATGAACTCGCGCTTCGGTCCGCGCACCACCCGTGCCCCGCGCGCCAACCGGCTGCCGATCGCCAGGTCGGAGTGACCCGACATCAGGGGCGCGACGAGCGGTGCGAGGGCGGCCAGGTCGGTGGAGAGGTCGACGTCCATGTAGGCGAGCACGGCGGCGTCGGACGCGGTCCACGCGGCTTTCAGCGCCCGGCCGCGTCCTTTCTCGGCCAGGTGCACGGCGGTCACGCCGGGCAGTTCACGGGCCAGCGCGTCGGCGACGGCGCGCGTCCCGTCGGTGCTGGCGTTGTTCGCGATGGTGATCCGGAACGGGTAGGGGAAGGTCCGGCTGAGGTCGGCGTGCAGCTCGCGCACGCACGGCGCGAGGTCGCGTTCCTCGTTGTGCACGGGCACCACCACGTCGAGCACGGTGGTCGCCGTGGGCGAAGCGAGTGTCATGACCTCACCCTCGGGCGGTTCGCTGGGCGGCTCGTGTGTCATCGCTGTGCGCCCGCTGTGAGGTCCCGGTCGGTGATGTCCTGATCGGTGAGGTTCCGGTCGGTGAGGTCGTAGACGGTGACGTCGTCGACGGTCGTGGGGGTGAACGTGGCCTCGACCCACTCGGCGATCCGCTCGGACGCGTCGCTGCCGGTCTCCGCCGGCATGCCCGCGCCACCGAGGAAGTAGTGGATTCGTCCACTTCGGACCATCGTCTGGAACTGCTCCAGCGTCGGCGCGGGATCGGTGCCGTTGAACCCGCCGACGGCCAGCACCGGCGACCCGCTGCCGAGCTGGAACCCGGCGGCGTTGTTCGACCCGACGGTCGCCGCGGCCCACGTGAAGCCGTCGCTGTCGCGCAGCAGCCGAACCAGGTCGTCACCGGGGTCGGGCGCGTGGAGCAGGCCGCCCATCCGCCCGGTGCCGCCACCGGTCACCGCGCCGCCGGGGCCGACCACCACCAGCCCGCCGCCCGGTCGGTCCCCAGGTCCGGGACCGGCGCTCGGGATCGCGCCGGAGTGGGGCGTCGCGGCGGTGGCGACCGAGTACGCGCCCGGCCCGAGGAGGGCGGCGACCAGTGCGAGCGGCACGACGACGACCGCCGGCGCGACCGCGGACAGGAACAACCCCACGGCGGCCGCCAGACCGAGGACCAGCACGACCACGGCCAACGTGGTGGACCAGTCCAACAGCAGCAGGTAGCACTGCAACGCCGTGACGGCCAACGCGCCGGCCAGTGCCGCGGCCGCGGCGGGCTCGCGCCGCTTCCGCCACAGCGCGACGGCGCCGATCCCGATCACCGCGCCGATGGCCGGCGCCAGCGCCACCGTGTAGTAGGCGTGGATGATGCCGTTCATGAAGCTGAAGACGACGGCGGTGACGACGAGCCACCCGCCCCACAGCGCGAGTTGGACCCGTTCGCCCGCGCGTCCGGCCCACCACCCGGCGACCAGCAGCACCACCGCCGTCGGCAGCAGCCACGCGATCTGACTCCCCATCTCCGCGCCGAGCAACCGTCCCCACCCGCCGGAACCCCAGCCCCCGCCGCCGACGCTGCCGATCTCCTCGCCCGTCAGCCGGCCCAGGCCGTTGTAGCCGAGCGCCAGTTCCAGCACGCTGTTCGACTGCGACCCGCCGATGTAGGGCCGCGACCCGGCGGGGACCAGCTCCACCACCAGCACCCACCATCCGCCGGCCACGACCACCGCACCGAGCGCCACGGCCAGGTGCCACGCCTTGCGCAGCACGGCCGCCGGCGCGAACGCCAGGTACACCAGCCCGAACGCGGGCAGCACCAGGAACGCCTGCGCCATCTTGGCCAGGAACGCGAACCCGACCGCCACGCCGGCGAGCGCCAACCACCGCGCCGACGCCGTCTCGGTGGCGCGGACCGTGCAGTAGGCGCCCGCGACGAGCAGCAGGACCAGCAACGCGTCGGGGTTGTTGAACCGGAACATCAGCACGGCGACCGGTGTCAGCGCCAGCACGGCGCCCGCGATCAGGCCGGCGGCCTCACCGGCCGTCCGGCGCACGGTGGCGTGCAGCAGCACGACGCTCGCCACGCCCATGAGGGCCTGCGGCACCAGGATGCTCCACGCGTTGACGCCGAACAGCCGGGCGGACAGCCCCATGACCCAGGTCGCCGCGGGCGTCTTGTCGACGGTGATGCCGCCGGCCGGGTCGGTGGCCCCGAAGAACCACGCGTGCCAGCTCTCGGCTCCGGCCTGGGCGGCGGCGGAGTAGTAGGCGTTGGCCCAACCGGAGTCGCCCAGGCGCCAGAGGTACAGCACCGCCGTCCCGGCCGACAACAGCAACAGGGGTAGTCGCGCTCGCATGGGCTCGACCCTGGCCGGCAACCCTGGGCACGCCTTGTGCCCAACCTGTGAGCCGCCTGTGCACCCCAACCCCGGCCAGTACGCACCCTGCATCCGAACCCGCGCCGGATCAGGTGGGGGGGTGGTGCGGCAGGCGAACGGTGAAGGTGGTGTGGCCCGGTCTGCTGTTCAGTCGCACGGTGCCGTTGTGCGCGGTCACGACGGCGGACACGATGGACAGGCCCAGGCCGGTGCTGCCGGCCGCACGGGAGCGCGACGTGTCGCCCCTGCTGAACCGCTCGAACACCTCGCCTTGCCGGTCGGGCGGGATGCCGGGGCCGTCGTCGGTCACCGCCACCTCCACCGCACCGTCCACAATGGACAGCGAAGTGGTCACGGTGGTGCCGGGTGGCGTGTGGGTGCGGGCGTTCGACAGGAGGTTCGCCAGCACCTGGTGCAGTTTGTGCTGGTCACCGGTCACCTGAACGGCCTGGGGCGGCAGGGCCAGGCGCCACTCGTGGTCCGGTCCGGCGATCCGGGCGTCGCTGACGGTGTCGACCACGAGCCGCGACAGGTCGACCGGCTCACGTCCCAGCGGCCGGCCCGCGTCGAGCCGCGCCAGCAGCAGCAGGTCCTCGACCAGCGACGTCATCCGCACCGCCTCGGACTCCACGCGGCGCATGGCGTGCGCGATCCGCGGCGGCACGTCGTCGGACGTGCGACGCGTCAGCTCGGCGTACCCGCGGATCGCCGCCAACGGCGTGCGCAGCTCGTGGCTCGCGTCGGCCACGAACTGCCGCACCCTGGTCTCGCTCGCGTGCCGCGCCTGCAACGCGCTGCCGACGTGGCCGAGCATCCGGTTCAACGCCAGCCCGACCTGACCCACCTCGGTGTCGGGGTCGGCGTCCCGCTCCGACACCCGCTCCGCCAACGCCACCTCGCCCTCGTGCAGCGGCAGCTCGGCCACCCGTCCGGCGGTGGCGGCGACGCGTTCCAGCGGGCGCAGGGTGCGGCGGACGATCAGCGCCCCGGCGAGGCTCGCGGCGATCAGCCCGGCCAGCGCCACCCCGCCGAGGACCCACCCCATCCGCCACACGGTGCCGTCGACGTCGGACATCGGCAGTCCGGTGATCACGCGCGTCCCGAACGGCGTGGTGACGGCGACGAGCCGGTGGTCGCCCAGCTCCTCGCCCAGCCACACCGTGCGCGGCCTCCCGTCGGCGGGCACCGCGGCGGCCAGCGCGCTCACGTCGATCGACAGCGCCTCGCTCTCGCCGCGCCCCGGCGTGAGCCGCTCGGCGTTGGTGGCGCCGTCGAGGCGCTTGATCAGCACCAACGTCCCCGGTCGGAACCCCGGCCGGTCGAGCGGGCCGCGGTGCAGGTCGTCGGGCATCGGCGGCGGCAGCTCGCGGCTCGCCTTCACCGCCGACTCGACCACCTGGTCGTCGAGCTGCCCGACCAGGAACTCCCGCAGCGCGAACCCGGTGGCCACGCCGATGATCGCGCACACCACGGCGAGCAGCGCCACCTGCTCGGCGACGAGCCGGGTCCGCAGGGACCAGCGCCTAGGCCGAAGGCTTGAGGACATACCCGGCGCCCCGCATCGTGTGGATCATCGGCGTCCGGCCGGCGTCGATCTTCTTGCGCAGGTAGGAGATGTACAGCTCGACGATGTTCGCCTGCCCGCCGAAGTCGTAGCTCCACACCCGGTCGAGGATCTGCGCCTTGGACAGCACGCGCCGGGGGTTGCGCATCAGGAACCGCAGCAGCTCGAACTCGGTCGCGGTCAGCTCGATCGACGTGCCGCCCCGCCGCACCTCGCGCGTCTCCTCGTCCAGCACCAGGTCGCCGACCACGAGTTCGGTGCCGGCGGTCGCCTCGGTGACGCCGGTGCGGCGCAGCAGCCCGCGCAGCCGCAGCACGACCTCTTCCAGGCTGAACGGCTTGGTCACGTAGTCGTCGCCGCCCGCGGTGAGCCCGGCGATCCGGTCCTCCACGGCGTCCCGGGCGGTCAGGAACAGCACCGGCAACGCGGGCAGGTCGGCCCGCATCCGGCGCAGCACCTCCAGCCCGTCGAAGTCGGGCAGCATCACGTCCAGCACCACCACGTCCGGCCGGAACTCGCGCGCGGCCCGGACGGCGGACGTGCCGTCGAGCGCGGTGCGGACCTCCCACCGCTCCATCCGCAACGCCATCGACATGAGGTCGGCCAACGTGGACTCGTCGTCCACCACGAGGACCCGGACGGGACTGCCGTCCGGGCGGCGGAGCTCGGGGGAGGCCCCCGAAGCGGGCACTGGGCGCATGGGCGCATCGTGGCGCCCGCGGTTGAGACGACCCTGTGCCGATCCTGTGCGGCACCTGTGAACCCCCGAAGGAACCCGGTGAACCCGGTGAACCCGACGAACCCGGCGAACCCGGCGAACGCGGGAAACGCGGGGAACCCGGTCAACCAGCCGGCGCGACGCACAGCCGCCGCCCAAGGACCGCACAGGCTGCGCACAGGGTCCGCCGAGAGCGTGGTCGCCATGACTACCGACACCGAGCAGCACCCGACCTGGGGTGAGGAGCCGCCGGCGCGGGCCGACGCCCCCGGAACCGGCTGGAACGGCCGCAAGACCCTCGCGGCGGTCGCGGTCGCCGTGGGCATCGCCGCCGTCGGCGGTGGGGTGATCTACGCGGCGGGCAACTCCGACGCCGCGCGCGGCCTGGGCCCGGGCGGTTACGGCATGCGCCCCGGCGGCGGCCTCGTGATCATGGGCGGGCCGTTCGGCGACGCGCAGCACGGCGAGTTCCAGAACGGCGAGGTCACCGAGGTCGACGCCGACTCCGTCACGGTGCGCAGCGGCGACGGCTTCAGCAAGACGTACACGATCGACGGGGACACGCGGGTCAACGGCGGGCAGGCCGACCTGGACGACGTCGCCGCGGGTGACGTGGTCACGGTCCTCGCCTCGGCGGTGGACGGCGTCTCCACCGCGGACAACATCATGGAGGGCGACATGCAGCGCGGCGGGCCGCGCCGGGGCGACGGCCAGCCCCCCGACGACGAGCTCCCGGCCGATCGGCAGGACACCCCCCGGACCCGGTAGAACTACCGCATGACCCGACTGGCGCTCTCGGCACTCCTGGCGACCCTGGTCCTGCTCGGGGCGGCGCCCCCGGCGTCCGCGCACACCGAGCTGGTCTCCAGCGACCCGGCGAACGGCGCCTCGCTGCCGCAGCGGCCCACCCGGCTCACGCTGACGTTCACCGAACCGGTGCCGGCCGAGAGCGCCACGGTCACCGTCACCGGCCCGGACGGCGCGGCGTGGCCGTTGGGCGAGGTCACGGCGCAGGGGGCGACGCTGCTCGTCCCGCTGAACCAGACGGGCTCGCCGGCCGGGGCGTACACGGTGACGTGGATGGTCCAGTCGCTCGACGGCGACTTCGTCGACGGCACGTTCGCGTTCACGCTGACGGCCCCGCCGGCGCAGCAGCCGCCGGCCGCCACCGCGTCCGCCGTGCCGCCGGCCGTGACGTCCCCCGCCGCGACCACTCCCGCGGTGACGCCGCCGGGCACCACGGCCACCGGCTCGGGCGCCACGATCACCGGCGAGGCCACCGCGACGTCCACCCGGGCCACCGGCGGCGCGGCGGACGACGGCGTGCCGCTGTGGGTGTGGATCGTGCTCGTGGCGCTCCTGGCGGTCGTCGGCATCGCGGTCGCCGTCGCCCTGAGCCGGCGCGCGAACAGGTCCGACGCGGGCGGCCCGGACGACGGCGAGTCCGCCACCTAGTCAACGGTCAATGGCTACCGTTCCGCCCATGACCGGATCTCCTCTGCACCGCCGCGCCCTGCTCGCCGGCGGGGCCGCGGGTGTGCTCGCCGCCGCCGGGTTCCGCACGGCCGCGCACGCCGCCCCGGACGACCGGACCGGCGGGCGGCGGTTCACGCTCACCGTCCTCGGCACCACGGACCTGCACGGCAACGTCTTCAACTGGGACTACTTCGCCGACCGCGAGTTCGACGACGCCGCGCACAACGACGTCGGCCTGGCGAAGCTGTCCACGCTGGTCAAGGCGGTCCGGGAGGAGCGCGGCGCGCACCGCACCCTGTTGATCGACGCGGGCGACACCCTCCAGGGCACCCCGCTGGCCTACTACTACGCCAAGGTCGAGCCGATCGGACGCCGCCGCGTGCACCCGATGGCCGCCGCGATGAACGAGCTCGGCTACGACGCCGCCGCGCTCGGCAACCACGAGTTCAACTACGGCATCCCCCTGCTGCGGGCGTTCGAGAAGCAGCTCGACTTCCCGCTGCTCGCCGCGAACGCCGTGGACGCCGCCACCGGCGCGCCCGCGTTCCGCCCGTACGTGGTCAAGACGGTGTGGCGGACCGGCGCCGCGCCGCTGCGCGTCGGCATCCTCGGGCTGACCAACCCCGGTATCGCGATCTGGGACAAGGCGCACGTCGACGGGCGCATGACGTTCCCGGGCGTGCTGGAACAGGCCCGCGAGTGGGTGCCGAAGGTGAAGCAGGCGGGAGCGGACCTCGTGGTGGTGGCGGCGCACTCCGGCGCGGACCTGTCGTCGTCCCTGGGCGACCTGCTCCCGTTCCCGGAGAACTGCTCGGCGCTGGTCGCGGAGGAGGTGCCGGGCATCGACGCGATCCTCGTCGGCCACGCCCACACCGAGATCGCGCAGCGGTTCGTCACGAACAAGGCCACCGGGAAGCGGGTGCTGCTGACCGAGCCGCTGTTCTGGGGCAAGCGGCTGAGCCTGATGGAGTTCGACCTGGCGTGGACCCAGGGGCGGGGCTGGCACGCCGAGGCGTCCCGCTCGCAGGTGCTCAACACCAACACCGTGCCCGAGGACCCGGCGATCGTGCGGAAGCTGCGCGCCGACCACGACAAGGTCGTCGCCTACGTCAACTCCAAGATCGGCACGTCGAAGTCGGCGATGTCGGCCGCGACCGCCCGGTACGAGGACACCGCCGCGCTCGACTTCGTCAACCACGTGCAGGGCGCGGCGCTGAAGGCGGCGCTCGCGGAACCCCTGCCGGTGCTGTCGTTGGCGTCGCCGTTCAACAAGGCCGCCGCCATCCCCGCCGGCGACGTGTCGGTGCGCGACGTGGCGGGCCTGTACGTCTTCGACAACACCCTGTTCGGCGTGCGGCTCACCGGCGCGCAGCTGAAGGACTACCTGGAGCGGTCGGCGGGCTACTTCAAGGCGGTCGCCACGCCCGGCCCGCACCACCCGGACGCGCTGACCAACGCGGGCGGCACCCCGGACTACCTGTACGACGTGGCCGCCGGGCTGGACGCGCCGCTGACCTACGACATCGACCTGGCGCGGCCGGTGGGGCAGCGGATCACCGGGCTGGCCTACGCGGGCGCGGCCGTCACGCCGGACCAGGTGTTCGCGGTGGCGGTGAACAACTACCGGCAGTCCGGCGGCGGCAACTTCCCGCACATCGCCACCGCGCCCGTGCTGCACAACCGGCAGCTGGAGATCCGGCAGCTGCTCATCGAGTGGGTGCAGGGGCGCGGCGAGATCGACCCGGCCGCGTTCCACCGCACGGACTGGCGGCTGGTCGTCGACGGGACGCCGGTGGTCGTCGGGTGATGCTGCCGGACATCGTCGGGCCGGGGTTGGACGTGCTGTTCTGCGGCATCAACCCCGGTCTCCTGTCGGCCGCGAAGGGGCAGCACTTCGCCCGGCCCGGCAACCGGTTCTGGCCCGCGCTGCACCTGGCGGGCTTCACGCCGCGCCGGCTCGCGCCCGCCGAGCAGGCCGAGCTGCTCCGGTACGGGCTGGGCATCACGAACCTGGTCGCCCGCCCGACCGCGCGGGCCGAGGAGCTGACCGCCGAGGAGCTGCGCGCGGGCGGGGAGCGGTTGACGGAGCTGGCCCGGCGGCACCGGCCGAAGGTGGTGGCGGTGGTCGGCGTGACGGCGTACCGGACGGCGTTCGGGCGCAAGGCGGCACGCGTGGGTCCGCAGGAGGAGACGATCGCGTCCTCGCGGCTGTGGGTGCTGCCGAACCCGAGCGGGCTCAACGCGCACTACCAGCTGCCCGCCCTGGCCGAGGTCTTCGGCCGGCTGCGCGCGGAGGTCGCCGAGCTCTAGCCGCCCCTCCGCGCCGGCGGCGTTCTTACAACCTCCGCAGGCCCACCAGGACCCGTTCCAGCAGGGTGAAGTCCGGACCGCCGGGCGCGGCCGCGTTGTCGTGCACGGCCACGACGCCCATCGAGATCAGGTCGCCGAGCATCACCCGCGCCACGCCCAGCGGCACGGACAGCAGCGCGGAGACCTCGGCGACCGACCTTGGGTGGTTGGCGCACATCTCCACGATCGACCGCTGCTCGGCCGTCGACTGCCGCATGGCCACGGCGATGCCGTTCTCCTCCAGCGAGACCAGCGTCTCCAGCCGCAGGTCGTGGTCGGACGTCGTGCGGCCACCCGTCCACGCGTAGGGGCGGACCAGCGGGCCGGAGAACTCCTCCACGGCCGGTTCGGGCTCGGGTTCCGGCTCGCGGCCGGCCGGCACGGACGGTGGTCCGCCGTGGTCGTGGAGGTGTTCGAACGGCGCCGTCTCGTCCAGCGGGCCGTTCGGGTGGCGGCCCGGCAGGTCGTTCGGGTGGCCGCCGGGCGAGCCGTTCTGGTGGTCGTCGGGCGAGCCGTTCTGGTGGTCGTCGGGCGGGCCGTTCCGGTGGTCGTCGGGTTGGTCGGGTTGGTCGTCGAGGCTGCGGCGCAGCGCGGCCGAGCCGAACCGGGCGCCGGTGGCCCCGACCTCGCCCCGCAACGACCGCCGCCGCTGGGGCGGCTTCGGTTGCTCCGGCGGCTGCTCCTCGATGCTGCGCCGCAGCGCGGGTGAGCCGAACCGGGCGCCGGTCGTGCCGACCTCACCGCGCAGGGACCGGCGGCGCTTGCGTCCCGCGCCGCCCGCGAACTCCGGGTCTGAGCTGCCTGTGCTCACATTCCGGGAACCGTAGACCGAACCGGGTCGCGATGATGTCGGGCGTGTTGCGAGTCCGTGCAATCCTCGTTAACCGCCGCACGTGCGGACGCCCGTGCACCGCTGGGGGATGATGTGGCGATGCGCATCCGCGAGGTCGAGATCTCCGACGACATGATCAGGTTGGGCCAGTTCCTCAAGCTGGCCGGTCTGGCGGACAACGGCGCGCACGCGCGTGAGCTGGTCGAATCCGACGAGGTCACGGTGAACGGCCGGCTGGAGGGCCGGCGGGGCGCCCAGCTCCACGACGGCGACGTGGTCGCCGTGGGCGACGAGAAGGTCCGGCTCGTCGCGGCCCGCTAGTCGACGGGCGGCGTGCCCTGGCGGCGGTAGGCCCACTCCTCGTGCCAGCAGTGCGGGTACACGCCGTGCCGGAAGTACGCCTTCACGCCGTTGATCGGCGCGCTCGCCCGGTCGTGGTAGAGCAGCCAGTACGGCAGCACGGTCGCCACCACCCAGTTGACCACCACCAGCGGCAGGTACAGGGGCCCGAAGAGGCGTGCCTGGAGCACGTGCACGGCCTCGTGGTCGTCCACGCCCGGCGAGATGCCCGCCTGCACCGGGCCGATCGTGGTGGCGAAGCCCTTGATGACGCCGTGCCGCAGGCCGAGCGTGCCGCGGTGCCGGCTGAACGCGGCGTCGACCCGGTTGCCGCGGGCCAGCGCGTAGGCGAGGAACACCGCGCCGGCGAGCGTGTTCGGCAGGCTCCACGTGGCGTCCACCACGGCGAGCGCCACCCCGCGCGCCCCGCGCGGGTACAGCCGGGTGCGCCACGCCCACGCGCCGTGGAACGCGCCCAGCAGCCCGCCGACGACCAGCACGACCACCACGGCCCTATTGTGGCCGGAAAAGTGGCGTGGGTCACCCTCGGTTCGTCGGGTCCGTCGGGAATGCGTCCGGGCGGTCACCCGAAGTGCCCGGAACGTTGCGCCGAATAGCTGCTGCCGGTCTGTGAATGGGCGATCGCGCGCCGCCACGGAGTAGGGCCTTTCGACCCTATTGCCGACCCTATTCACAGTGAGTTTCGACCACCGTCGAAAACCCGGTGTAACGGAACGCGTCCCGTCACCGATGGACGTGGCCGCGTGCCTGCGCGACCCCGCACCGACCACTGTGGACCTTCCCCTCCCGCCGCCCGCCAAGCCTTTCCCGGAGTCCTCCGGCGGTGACGTCACGTCACCTGGGAACCCGTCCCGGTGTGCGCCGAGTGTCGTAATGGGGGAATGCCACCCAGAGGGCCCGCACCGCCCGTGTAACGCGCGCCGCCGACGTGACGAATGACGGATGGGCGAGGCAGAAATCGCCACCACAGCATTTGTCGTCCACCATCGCGGGTCCGTCGGGGATGCCCTGCGAACGTGCACGTCCGAACCGGCCCACCCGGGGGAGTACCGCGATGAGCAAGCAGGTCCAGCCGACGCGACGCCACAGACCCGTCGCGGGGGCGGGAGCCACCCACCGCACGACCAACCCCACGGTCGGCGCCTGGGAGCCCGCCTACCGCCGCGGCGTGATCGCCGCCGACGTGTTGTGCACGGTCGTGGTCGTGGTGCTCGCCGGCATGGTCATGTCGGCCCGCCACGCCTCGTTCGCCCCGTTCTCGCTGCTCGCCCTCGAAGCGCTCACCGTCGCCGTCGTCGTCGGGTCGCTGCTCCTCAACCGCGTGTGGAACCCCGCGGTGCTCGGCCAGGGCGCGGAGGAGTTCCGCCGCCTCGGCCGCGGCCTGTTCGCCTCCGTCGTCGCGCTCGGCTTCGGCGCGCTCGCCGCCGACCTGCCCGGCGCCCGCCTGTGGGTGTTCGTGGTCGGACCGGCCGTCGCGCTGGTCGCCTTCCCCGTCCGCTACCTGCTGCGCCGACCCCTGCACCGCGCCCGCGGCGAGGGCCGCTGCCTGCTGCCGGTGCTCGCCGCGGGCAACGTCGACACCGTCGCGGACCTCATCGGCCGCACCCGCCGAGCGCCCCACCTGGGCTGGCGCGTCGACGCCGTGTGCACTGTGGACGGTCGCGCGGAGATCGGCGTCGAGCTCGACGGCGTGCCGGTCGTCGGCACGTTCGACGACCTCGGCGAGCAGGTCCGCCGCGGCGGCTACCGGATCGTCGCGGTCACCGCCGACGGCTACTGGACGCCGAGCCGGCTCCAGCGGTTGGCCTGGGACCTGGAGGGCTCCGGCACCGAGATGGTCGTCGCGCCCGCCCTGATGGACTTCGCCGGACCCCGGCTGCACGTCACCGGCGTGCTCGGCATGCCGCTGCTGCGCGTCAGCGAACCGTCGTTCACCGGCTTCCGCCGCCTGGTCAAGGCGACCGTGGACAAGGTCGGCGCGGCGCTGCTGGTGGCGCTGCTCGCGCCCGTCCTCCTCACCGTCGCCGTGGCCATCATGGTCGACACCAAGGGGCCGGTGCTCTACAAGCAGCGCCGCGTCGGCAAGGACGGCGTGCCGTTCACGATCCTCAAGTTCCGCACGATGGTCACCGACGCGGACGCGCTGCGCGCCCGGCTCCAGTCGGTGAACGAGGGCGCGGGCGTGCTGTTCAAGCTGCGCCGCGACCCGCGGGTCACCGCCGTGGGCCGGGTCCTGCGGCGCTACTCGCTCGACGAGCTGCCGCAGCTGTTCAACGTGCTCACGGGCGCGATGTCGCTGGTCGGGCCGCGCCCGCCGCTGCCGGAGGAGAGCGCCAGGTACGGCCCGGACATGCGTCGCCGGCTGCTCGTGAAGCCCGGCCTGACCGGCCTGTGGCAGGTGTCCGGCCGCAGCGACCTGTCGTGGGAGGAGTCCGTGCGGCTCGACCTGCGGTACGTGGAGGACTGGTCGCTCGCCCTCGACGCGTTGATCTTGTGGAAGACGTTCCGGGCCGTGTTCGGCGGCCAGGGGGCCTACTGATGACGACCAGCCGACGCGCGCCTCGCGGCGACGGCCGCGACAAGGGGAGTGAGATGGACCAGCCGATCGGCATCGCCGTCATCGGCGCCGGCTACTGGGGGCCGAACCTGGTGCGCAACGCCCAGGCGACACCCGGCCTGAAGCTGCGCTACCTGTGCGACCTCGACGTGGAGCGGGCCCGCCGCGTGCTGGGCGACTACTCGACCGTGCGGGTGTCCGGCTCGCTGGACGACGTGCTCGCCGACCCGGCGGTCGACGCGGTCGCCGTCGCCACGCCGGCCGCCACGCACCTGCCGGTCGCCCTGGCCGCGCTGCGCGCGGGCAAGCACGTGCTGGTGGAGAAGCCGCTGGCGGCGACGTACGCGGAAGGGCTGGAACTGGCCCGCGAGGCGGACCGCCGCGGCCTCACGCTGATGCTCGACCACACGTTCGTCTACACGCCGACCGTGCGGTACCTGCGGCAGCTCGTGCGCGAGGGCGGGATCGGCACCGTCCAGTACCTCGACTCGGTGCGGGTCAACCTCGGCCTCGTGCAGCCCGACGTGGACGTGTTCTGGGACCTCGCGCCGCACGACCTGTCGATCTTCGACGCGATCCTGCCGGACGGCGTGCGCGTCACCCGCGTCGCCGCCCACGGCTCGGACCCCATCGGCGCGGGCCGCGCCTGCGTCGGCCACCTGACGTTGGAGCTGTCCGACGGCGTGCTGGCCCACGTGCACGTGAACTGGCTGTCGCCCACCAAGATCCGCACCATGATCGTCGGGGGGTCGCGCCGCACGGTGGTGTGGGACGACCTGAACGCCGTGCAGCGGCTCTCCGTGCACGACCGGGGCGCGGACCGCATCGAGGACGACGAGGACCGCCGCCAGGCGATCATCTCCTACCGGCGCGGCGACACCGTCGCGCCCGCCCTGCCGGAGCACGAGGCGCTGCGCGGGGTCATGGCGGAGTTCGCCGCCGCCATCACCGAGAAGCGCGCGCCGCTGACGGACGGCTGGTCGGGACTGCGGGTGCTGGCCACGCTCGAAGCGGCGTCCGCGAGCCTCGCCGCCGGCGGCGAGTTCGTCACCGTGACGCAGGTCGACGAGCCGGCCCCCGACGCCTTCGCCCGGGACGCCTCCGCCCCGGACACCTCCGCCACCGACACCTCCGCCCTGGACGCCTCCGCCACCGACGCCTCCGCCACCGACGCCTCCGCCACCGACGCCTTCGCCACCGCGTGACCCCACCGCACCGCCACCACCCGCCAGACCACCAGCACGACCCCACGGAAGGAACAAGCACCATGTCGGACGCGGCTCAGCCGATCACCGGGCAACGGGCCCTCGTCACCGGAGGAGCGGGCACCATCGGCTCCGCGGTGGTGGACCGGTTGCTCGCCGCCGGCGCCGCCGAGGTCGTCGTGCTGGACAACTTCGTCCGCGGCCGCCGGGAGAACCTGGCCGACGCCACCGCCGCGGCGGGCGACCGGCTCACCGTCGTCGACGGCGACATCAACGACCGCGCCCTGGTCGGCGAGCTGACGCGGGGCGTCGACCTGGTGTTCCACCTCGCCGCCATCCGCATCACGCAGTGCGCCGAGGAACCGCGCCTCGCGCTGGAGTCCCTGGTCGACGGCACGTTCACGGTCATCGAGGCCGCCGTGGCCGCGGGCGTCAAGAAGCTCGTCGCGTCGTCGTCGGCGTCGGTCTACGGCCTCGCCGAGGAGTTCCCGACCACCGAGCGGCACCACCCCTACAACAACGACACGTTCTACGGCGCGGCCAAGGCGTTCAACGAGGGCATGCTCCGCAGCTTCCACGCCATGAACGGCCTGGACTACGTGGCGCTGCGCTACTTCAACGTCTACGGGCCCCGGATGGACGCGCACGGCAAGTACACCGAGGTGCTGATCCGCTGGATGGAGCGCATCGCCGACGGCAAGCCGCCGCTGATCTTCGGCGACGGCGCGCAGACCATGGACTTCGTCCACGTGCACGACATCGCCCGCGCCAACGTCCTCGCCGCGACGGCCCCCGTCACCGACGCCGTCTACAACATCGCCAGCGCCCGCGAGACCAGCCTCAAGGACCTCGCGCTGGCCCTGCTGGCCGCGATGGACTCCGACCTGCCGCTGGAGCACGGCCCCGAACGCGCCGTCAACGGCGTCACGCGCCGGCTCGCCGACATCTCGGCCGCCGCCCGCGACCTCGGCTGGAAGCCCGAGATCGGCCTGGTCGACGGCCTGCGCGGCCTGGTGTCGTGGTGGCGGTCCGCCGTCGCCGCCGAGGCGTCCCGATGATCCCCGTCATGAAGCCGTGGCTCGGCGAGGAGGAGGCCGAGGCCGCCGCCGCGGCCGTCCGCTCCGGCTGGGTCGCCCAGGGACCGAAGGTCGCCGCCTTCGAGGACGCCTTCGCCCGCCGCGTCGCCGCGCTGCACGCCGTGGCCACGTCGTCCTGCACCACCGCGCTGCACATCGCGCTGCACCTGCTCGACGTGCGGCCCGGCGACGAGGTCGTGGTGCCGTCGCTGTCGTTCATCGCGACCGCCAACGCCGTCCGCTACTGCGGCGCCACCCCCGTGTTCGCCGACGTGGAGCCGGAGACCGGCAACCTGTCCGCCGCCACCGTCGAACCGGTCCTCACCGACCGCACCCGCGCCGTGATCCTCGTGCACCAGGCCGGCGTGCCCGCCGACGTCGACCCCCTGCGCGCCCTGTGCGGCCCGCGCGGCGTCACAGTGGTGGAGGACGCGGCGTGCGCCGCCGGCTCCACCTACCGCGGCGTACCGGTCGGCGCCGACGCCGAGGTGGCCGCCTGGTCGTTCCACCCGCGCAAGCTCATCACCACCGGCGAGGGCGGGATGCTCACCACCAACCGCGCCGAGTGGGCGACCCGCGGCAGGCGGCTGCGCGAGCACGGCATGAGCGTCAGCGCGGCCGAGCGGCACAGCGGCGGCGGCGCCGTCGTCGAGAGCTACCTGGAGACCGCGTTCAACTACCGGATGACCGACATCCAGGCCGCGGTCGGCCTCGTGCAACTGTCCAGACTGGACGCCATCGTGCGGCGGCGGCGCGAGCTGGCCGACCGCTACCACGACCTCCTCGCCGACGTGCTCGGCGCGGACGTGCCGGGCCTGCGCCCGGTCCGCGACCCCGGGCACGGGACGACGAACTACCAGTCGTTCTGGGTCATGCTGCCCGACGACCTCCCGGTGGAGCGCAACGACGTCCTGGCCCGCCTCGCCGAACGCGGGGTGTCGGCGCGCCGCGGGATCATGGCCGCGCACCTCGAACCCGCGTACGCCGACCACCCGCGCGTCGACCTGCCCGTCACCGAGGCGTTCACCCGGCGGTCGCTGATCCTCCCGCTCTACCACGACCTCACGGCCGCCGACCAGGACACCGTGGTCGAGCAGCTGAAGGCGGCGCTGCACGCGCCGCTGGTCTCCCGCTAGCACCACCCGAAGACCACGCACCCGGCCGAGGGCGGTCCGCCCCCGCCCGCGACCCGGCCACGCGCCCGTCCCGACACGCACCGTGGTCGGGACGGGCGCGTTGGGCGATCACCGGACCCCGCGTTCCCCTTGGTGTAACGCGGAGTGCGGCGCGCACGACGATCGGAGCAACGGCGTTCCGCCAGTCGACGCGGTACACACCTGATCACCCGCGGTGACAACAGCTCGTGCCCGAAAGGTGAACCACCCATGACCGCCGACCGGAAGCGGGCCAGACCCGTTCTCGCGGTACCCCTGCTGCGCCTGCTGGTCGTGACCGCCCTCGTCGCGTCCACACTCGCGGTCGTCGGCCTGGTCCGCGCCCCGGAGGCGTCCGCCGCACCGTGCGACGCGCCGGTGGTCAACAAGGTGGCGTGCGAGAACACCAAGCCCGGCACGCCGAACTGGCAGGTGTCCTACCGGGACGACGCCATCCTCGGGTACACGACGGACATCAGCGCCACCCCCGGCGGCCGCGTCGACTTCAAGATGCACACCAGCGCGTCGTCCTACTACATCGACATCTACCGCCTCGGCTACTACGGCGGCGTCGGCGCCCGCTTCCAGGAGCGGATCAGCCGCGCCACCCCGCAGAACCAGCCGCCGTGCCTGCGCGGCACGGACGGCAGCGCGTTGATCGACTGCGGCAACTGGGCCGTGTCGCTCAGCTGGAACGTCCCCGCCACCGCCGTCTCCGGCCTCTACTACGCCCGCACCCACCGCAACGACACCGGCGCCGAGAACGAGATCGTGTTCGTCGTCCGCGACGACACCAGCACCTCCAAGATCCTGTTCCAGACGTCCGACTCGACGTGGGTGGCGTACAACCGGTACGGCGGCAACAGCCTGTACTTCGGCGACGGCCCCGGCCAGGGCGGCCAGGCCTACAAGGTCAGCTACAACCGCCCGTACACCGGCGGCGACGGCGACGACAACTTCATCTTCAACGCCGAGTACCCGATGCTCCGGTTCCTGGAGGCCAACGGGTACGACGTCAGCTACACCACCGACGCCGACTCCGCCCGCCGCGGCCACCTCATCAAGAACCACAAGGTGTTCATGGCCGTCGGCCACGACGAGTACTGGTCCAACGAGCAGCGCGCCAACGTCGAGGCCGCCCGGGACGCGGGCGTGCACCTCGCGTTCCTCACCGGCAACGAGATCTTCTGGAAGCACCGCTGGGAGAAGAGCATCGACGCCTCCCGGACCGACTGGCGCACGATCGCCTGCTACAAGGAGACCAAGGGCACCCAGAACGACGGCCTGAGCGACTGGACCGGCACCTGGCGCGACCCGCGCTACCCCGACCAGGACGGCGGCCGTCCCGAGAACGCGTTGCTGGGCAACATCTTCACCGTCAACGGCCGCCGCGAGGACTCCCTCCAGGTGCCCGCCGCGTACGGCAAGATGCGGCTGTGGCGGCACACGTCCCTGCAGAGCCTCGCCCCCGGCACGACGTACACCTTCCAGCCCGGCACCCTCGGCTACGAGTGGAACTCGGTGGAGGACAACGGCTTCCAGCCGCCCGGCGTCGCCCAGCTGTCCCGCACCACCGTCACCATGCCCGACGGCCCGTACGTGCTCCAGAACCACGGCGACCTCTACACCCCCGACACCAAGACCCACGCCATCACCTACTACCGGCACCCCAGCGGGTCCCTGGTGTTCGGCGCGGGCACCGTCCAGTGGGCGTGGGGCGTCGACGACGAACACGCGTTCCTCACCAACACGCCCACCTCCGACATCCGGATGAAGCAGGCCACCGTCAACTTCCTCGCCGACATGGGCGTCCAGGCGACGACGTTGCGGCCCGGCCTGGTGCAGGCCACCGCCAGCACCGACACCCAACCGCCGACGGCCGCGTTCACCTCCGTGCCCGCGCTGTCCACGGTGGGCGTCCCCTACACGTTCTCCGGCACCGTCGCCGACGTCGGCGGCCAGGTCGGCGGCGTCGAGGTGTCCACCGACGGCGGCGCCCGCTGGCACCCCGCCGCGTGGCAGGCCGGCCAGACCGCGTGGAGCTACACCTACACCCCGAGCAAGTCCGGCCCCGCGAGCCTGCGCGTGCGCGCCGTCGACGACTCGGCCAACCTGTCCACCCCCGTCGTCGCCACCCCCGGCGTCAACCCCCGCACCTGCCCGTGCGGCCTGTGGACCGACGCCGACACCCCCGACGTCCCCGACAGCGGCGACGCGTCACCGCTGGAGCTCGGCGTGAAGTGGCGCGCCAACGGCGACGGCTACGTGCGCGGCGTCAGGTTCTACAAGGGACCGGGCAACACCGGCACCCACACCGGCACCCTCTGGGACACCGCCGGGAACCCTCTCGCCACCGGCACCTTCACCAACGAGTCCGCCACCGGCTGGCAGACCCTGACGTTCGCCCAGCCCGTCGCCGTGACCGCCGGCGTCACCTACGTCGCCTCCTACTTCGCGCCCCGCGGCCACTACTCCTACGACCTGGAGTACTTCCACCGCGAACCCCGCTACCTCGAACCCCTCACCGGCCTCAAGAACGGCGCGGACGGCGTCAACGGCCTGTTCCGGTTCGGCTCCACCGGCTTCCCGACCCAGTCCCACTGGGGCAGCAACTACTGGGTCGACGTCGTGTGGGCGCCGGACCCCGGCCCCGACCAGCGCGCCCCGCTGCTCGTCTCCACCACGCCGGTCGACGGCGAGGGCACCGTCGCGCTCACCCCCGTCGTCTCCGCGACCCACGACGAGGCCATCGCGCCCGGCTCCGCCCAGTTCACCCTCACCGGCCCCCACGGCGCCGTGTCCGGCACCTCGACCTTCTCCCACGAGAACAAGACCGTCACCTTCACCCCCGGCCAGGCCCTGACGCCCAACACCGCCTACACCGCGGCACTGCGCGCCTCCGACGCCGCCGGCAACCAGACAACCCAGTCGACGTGGACGTTCACCACCGGCGCCCCCCGACCCGCGACCTGCCCGTGCACCGTCTGGGACGACTTCGCCCGACCCGCCGTGCACGCCGCCGACGACACCACACCCATCGAAGTCGGCACCAAGGTCCGCTTCAACGGCAAGGGCGAGGTGCTCGGCGTCCGCTTCTTCAAGGGCGCCGGCAACACCGGCACCCACACCGGCTCCCTCTGGTCCGCCACCGGCCTGCTCCTCGCCACCGGCACCTTCACCAACGAGACCGCGAGCGGCTGGCAGAAGCTCACCTTCGCCTCACCGGTCGTCGTGCAGGCGAACACCACCTACGTCGTGTCCTACCACGCACCCAACGGCCGCTACGCCGTCACCGGCGGCTACTTCTCCGGCAACGGCGCCGAGCACGCGGGCATCCGCGCGCTCGCCGACGGCGTCGACGGCCCCAACGGCGTCTACCGCTACGGCAACGGCGGCGTCGCCCCCGCCTCCACCTACAACGCCACCAACTACTGGGTCGACGTCATCTACCGCAACGGCCTCAACGGCGACAGCACCCCGCCCACCCCCACCCACCGCACACCCGCCGCCGACGCCGCGAACGTCACCGCCACCACCCCCCTGACGGTCACGTTCAGCGAACCCGTCGACCCCGCCAGCGCCCAGATCCGGCTGACCGACCCGCGCGGCGCCCAGCTCACCGGCACCACGTCCCTGTCCGGCGACCAGCGCACCGTCACCTGGACACCCACCGGCAAGCTCATGCCGAACACCCGCTACACCGCGAGCGCCCTGATCGCCGACGTCAACGGCAACCCCATGCCCACCCCCGCCACCTGGTCGTTCACCACCGACGCCGCCGTCATCTGCCCCTGCACCCTGTTCAGCACGGCCACCGTGCCCACGGTCCAGTCCGCCGACGACACCGGCGCCTACGAACTCGGCGTCCGCTTCACCCCCACCGCCGGCGGCCGGATCACCGGCGTCAAGTTCTACAAGGGACCCGGCAACACCGGCACCCACACCGGCACCCTCTGGTCACCCGGCGGGCAGCGACTCGCCACCGGCACGTTCACCGGCGAGACCGCGAGCGGCTGGCAGACCCTCACCTTCGCCGACCCCGTCTTCGTGTCCGCCGGCGTCACCTACACCGCCTCCTACACCACGACCACCGGCCGGTACTCCGTCGACAGCGGCTACTTCAGCGGCCACTCCGTCACGAGCGGCCCCCTCGCCGCCCCCGCGGCCGGCGACGGCGGCAACGGCGTCTACCGCCCCGGCGCCGGCTACCCGACCAACTCCTACGCCGGCGGCAACTACTGGGTCGACGTCGTCTACCTGCCCAACGACGACAACACCCCACCCGTCGTCAACGGCCGCACCCCCCTCGACGGCGCGAGCGACGTGTCCCGCACCTCGCCCCTCACCGCGTCGTTCGACGAACCGGTCGACCTCACCACCGCCCAGTTCACCGTCGCCGACGCCGGCGGCGCGAAGATCGCCGGCACCCTGTCCCTCTCCGCCAACCAGCAGCAGGTGACGTGGACCCCGGCCGCACCCCTCGCCGGCGGCACGACCCACACCGCGAGCCTGCGCATCGCCGACGTCTACGGCAACACCATGACCGCGCCCACCACCTGGTCGTTCACCACCACCACGACCGGCGACTGCCCGTGCTCGCTGTTCAGCACGGCCACCGTGCCCACGGTCCAGTCCGCCGACGACACCGGCTCCTACGAACTCGGCGTCCGGTTCGTGCCCTCGGTCAACGGCGCCGTCACCGGCGTGAAGTTCCACAAGGGCGTCGGCAACACCGGCACCCACACCGGCACCCTCTGGGACGCGGCCGGCAACCCCCTCGCCACCGGCACGTTCACCAACGAGACCGCGAGCGGCTGGCAGACCCTCACCTTCACCACACCGGTGAACGTCACCGCCGGCACCACCTACGTCGCGTCCTACACCGCGCCGAACGGCCACTACTCCGTCGACACCGGGTACTTCAGCGGCAACGCCGTCACCAGCCCGCCGCTCAGCGCGCCCGCCACCGCCGACGGCGCCGGCAACGGCGTGTTCCGCGCCGGACCCGGCTTCCCCGAGTCGTCCTACGCGGGCAGCAACTACTGGGTCGACGTCGTGTTCACCACCGGATGAGCCCCCGCCCGCTGCTCCTCGTCGGAGGAGGCGGACTGGCCCGCGAAGTCCTCGCGGCCGTCCGCCTCACCCCCGACCGCTGGCTCCCGCTCGGCGCCCTCGACGACGACCCGGCACGCCACGGCGCCGACCTCGACGGCCTGCCCGTCCTCGGCGGCACGGACCTCGTCCACACGTCCGACGCCGCCGTGGTCGCCTGCGTCGCCAACGCCCACCGCCCCCGCGGCCGGCTGGGCGTCGTCGCCCGCCTCGGCCTGCGCGACCACCGGTGGGCGACCGTCGTGCACCCGGCGGCGTCCGTCGCCGCCGGCACGACGCTCGGACCCGGAACCGTCCTGCTCGCCGGGGCGGTGGTGACCGCGCCGGTGCGGATCGGCGCGCACGTCGTCGCCATGCCGCACACCCTGATCACCCACGACTGCGAGGTCCACGACGGCGTCACGTTCGCCGGCCGCGCGTCACTGGGCGGATCGGTGCGGGTCGGCGCGGGCGCGTACCTCGGACAGGCGAGCGCCGTCCGCGAGGGCGCGTCGATCGGCGCGGGAGCGGTGGTGGGCATGGGCTCCGTCGTGCTCACCGACGTCCCCGCGGGGGAGGTCTGGGTGGGGAACCCCGCCCGACGACTGCGAGAGGGGAACGGTTCGTGATCGACATCCCGCTGGTGGACCTGCGCGCCCAGCACGACCAGGTCGCCGACGAGGTCGCCGAAGGCTGGGCGGAGGTCCTCAAGACCACCGCGTTCATCGGCGGACGCCAGGTCGCCGAGTTCGAGGCCGCGTTCGCCGCCTACCAGGACGTGCCGCACTGCGTCACCGTCGGCAACGGCACCGACGCCATCGAACTCGCCCTCCGCGCCCTCGGCGTCGGACCGGGCGACGAGTGCGTGCTGCCCGCCAACACCTTCATCGCCACCGCCGAGGCCGTGGCTCGCACCGGCGCCACCCCGGTCCTCGTGGACTGCGTCGCCGACACCGGCCTGATCGACGTGTCCGAGGTCGCCGCCGCCCTCACCCCCCGCACCAGGGCGATCCTGCCCGTCCACCTCTACGGCCAGGCCGCGCCCGTCGAGGACCTGCGCGCGTTCGGCCTGCCGATCGTCGAGGACGCCGCCCAGGCCCAGGGCGCGCGACGTCACGGCGTGCCCGTCGGCGGCCTCGGCGACATCGCCGCCACCAGCTTCTACCCCGGCAAGAACCTCGGCGCGTACGGCGACGGCGGCGCCGTCCTCACCACCTCGCCCGACCTGGCCGCGTCCGTGCGCCTCCTGCGCGAGCACGGCTCGCCGCGCAAGTACGAGCACCCCGTCCTCGGCTTCAACAGCCGCCTCGACACCCTCCAGGCCGTCGTCCTGTCGGCCAAGCTCCGGCGGCTGGAGGCGTGGAACGAGGCCCGCCGCGCCGCGGCGTCCCGCTACCAGGCCCTGCTCGCCGACGTCCCGTCCGTGACCCTGCCGGTGGTCCTGGACGGCAACGTCCCCGTGTGGCACCTGTACGTGATTCGAGTCCCCCACCGCGACCGCGTGCTGTCGTCGTTGCACGAGGCGGGGATCGGGGCCGGCATCCACTACCCGACGCCCGTGCACCTGACCGGCGCCTTCGCCGACCTCGGGCACGCGCCCGGCGACTTCCCCGTCAGCGAGGCGGTGGCGGGGGAGATCCTGTCCCTGCCATTGTTCCCGGAGATCACGGCGGCGCAGCAGGAGCGCGTCGTGGCGGCACTCGTGGAGGCAGTGGGATGAGCGACGTCTTCGTCCACCCGAAAGGGTTGTGTGAGAGCTCCGACGTCGGGGCGGGCACGAGGGTGTGGGCGTTCGCCCACGTGCTGCCCGGGGCCAGGATCGGCCGGGACTGCAACATCTGCGACGGCGCGTTCGTGGAGAGCCGTGCGGTCCTCGGCGACCGCGTGACGGTGAAGAACGGAACGCTCGTGTTCGACGGCGTGGTGTGCGAGGACGAGGTCTTCCTCGGCCCGAACGTCCTGTTCACCAACGACCTCCGCCCCCGTGCGGCGATCCGGCGGACCGGCGAGGCGCTGTTGTCCACAATGGTGCGGCGAGGTGCGACGCTCGGCGCGGGGACCGTCGTGGTCTGCGGTGTGGAGATCGGAGAACACGCCTTCGCCGCCGCCGGCTCGGTGATCACCAAGGACGTGCCCGCGCACGCCTTCGTGGCCGGCAACCCGGCCACGCACAAGGGCTGGGTCTGCGACTGCGGCCAGCGCTTGGACGCGGGTTTGGTGTGCCGGGACTGCGACAACCGTTACGTGGAGGGCGACAAGGGCCTCTCACCAGCCGCCACCTGACCCGCCCCCACCGCCGTCCCAGCCCCTCGCCCCTCATCCACCCACAGTCGAGATGTGCGTGGTCAGTCGACGGGTGCTGAGTCGGGGGGCGCCTAGCGGTCGTCGTGATCGGCGGAAGGGCTGGGCGGGGAAGGGCTGGGCGCGGAAGGGCTGGGCGCGGAAGGGCTGGGCGCGGAAGGGCTGGGCGGGGAGGGGCTGGGCGGGGAGGGGGAGTGGCGTTCCGCGACGGCGATGCGGAGGGCGGCGCCTGAGAGGCCGATCATGGTGAACACCAGGCCGGTGGCGACGCCGAAGCTGAGCAGGTCGAACGTGGCCGACGCGATGCCGCCCAGCAGCACCGCGGCGAGCAGGCAGCCGGCGAGGCCGCGCAGGTTCTCGTCCCGGCTCACCAGCCGCGCCCGAACGGTGGCGTAGGCGGCTGCCAGGAACATCCCCACGAGCGCGAAGAGGCCCAGGTAGCCGTTCTCGATCAACGTCAGCAGGAACTGGTTGTCGAGGATCGTGTACTTGGTCGGCAGGAACGTCCCGAACCCCCGTCCCAGCAACGGGTTCAGGTCGATCTGCGCCGCGGCCGCCTCGTAGTCGGCCGTGCGGGCCTTGACGCTGGGATCGTCCTCGATGTTCGAGAACATGCCGCGCAGCGTGCCGAACAGGCCCGGCACGACGAGGCTCGCCCCGAGGAAGAACCCGCCGCCGAGCAGCGTCACGGTCAGCTTCCGCGGCCGAGGCAGCGTCGCCACCAGCACGATCCCCGACACCGCCAGCCCGAGGATCGCGGTGCGGGAGAGGGAGGTCAGGGCGCCCAGGCCCACCATCGCCACGCACAGCCACCAGCGCAACGCGGGCGTTCCCTCGTCACGGGCGCGGAACACGTAGTGCGCGCCCAACGGCACCGCGATCGCGCACACCAAGCCGTACTCGATCGGGTGGTTCGTGGTCCCGGTCGGGCGGCGGAAGATCGACCGCGACTCCATCGCCGAGTACGCGTTCTCCTGCGTCCGCAGCCCCGGCAGGTTGACGTACGCCGCCAGGTCGACGCCGAGCCCGAACTGCACCAGCCCGATGAACGCGATCACCGCCGAGCACGCCAGCACCAGCTTCAGCACCCGGTCCAGCCGCTCCCGCGTCCGGATCGCGTCGCACGCGAAGATCGCCACGCTGATGGTCGCCACGATCCGCACCATGCTGCTGTCGGCGACGGTCAGCTCATCGGTCGGCAACCACCGCCGCGTCGCCACCGCGTACGTCGCCAGGTGCATCGCCAGGTACACCCCCACGGCGGTCCGCAGCGCGTTGCGCCCCTTGCCCATGCCGAGCGTGTCCACCATCTGCGCGGACATCCACAGCACACCCAGCAGCAACGCCACCACCAGCGCGGGCGGCAGGGTCATCGGGACGAACGACAGCACCAGCCGCGCCGGGATCACCAGCAGCGCGATCAGGTAGGCACAGACGAGCGTGGCGCCGTCCGCGCGTTGCCGCACGCGGGTGGTGGCGCCCATCTACGGGGCGTCTTCGCGCGTCGGCCACGTCGGGCCGCCCGGTTTCGCCACGGGACGGTCCGGGACGGCCGACCCGGACGGACCGGCCGACCCGTCCGGCAGGTTCACGGCGGCGATCTTCACGGTCCGCTCGCTCGCGGTGGGCGGCAGCTGCACCTTCACCGTCTGCTCGCTCGCGGTCGGCTGCCGGCGCACCGGGGGAGCGGGGCGCGGCCCGGTCGCACCGGCGGCCGGGGCGCCACCGGGCGC